>CAJVXG010000174.1 GCA_913009215.1 uncultured Gammaproteobacteria bacterium
GGGGTATTAAAAACCTAGGATAGGCAGCCTTTAAGAACATTTCGTACCCGTATATAAGGAAAAAGTATAGGTAATATCCCGGTTGTCGCAATGAACCACATCCCTGGATAGTGCTATTTGGACCAGTGATATTGCAATTTAGGTACCAGAAAGCCGTGGATGTGAAGCTATCGGTTGAGGTCAGGGTAGGCTATTCTGATAGAAATTTAGCTGGTATATTCATTTTTTTATAGAGGATTGATAGCGCGTTTATGACAAAAATCAGGTTTTTTCAGATATTTATCGGTTTTGTGCTTGTTTCTTTGATGGCCGTGTCTATGGCCTCAGGCGATCGTTACAGCGGGATCAAGACCAGGTTCAGCAAGGCCTTCCCAAAGCTCAAGATTGAAACGATACGACCGTCACCAGTCCCTGGCATGTATGAAATGGTCGTTGGCACCGAGATATTTTATGTCAGCGCCAACGGTAAATATGTATTTGTCGGCAATCTCATTAATGTGGCGACCAAGGAGAACGTGACCCAGAAGGCGCGTGGGGCATTATATCAGCGCAGTTTGGCCCATCTTGATGAAAAAAAGATGATCATTTTTGGCCCGAAGCGGAAGCGGGTAAAACGTACAGTGACGGTTTTTACTGATATCGATTGCCCCTATTGTGCCAAATTCCATCTCGAGGTACCGACCCTGGTGCAACATGGCGTCAGGGTCAGATATCTGCTTTATCCGCGGACGGGTATACGAGGCCCGGACGGCAGGCTGACACCGACCTACCAGAAATCGGTTGCGGTGTGGTGTGCCAAAGACCAACGTAAGGCACTGACCGATGCCAAGGCGGGGCGGCCCATAAAGATGAAGAGCTGCCCAAACCCGGTGGCCGAGAATTTTGTATTGGGGCAACGCATGGGGTTGCGTGGTACGCCAATGATTATCACCGACAAAGGTAAGGTGATAAATGGCTATTTGCCAGCCAACAATCTATTGGCTTTGTTAAAAATCAAGTTTGTAAAAAGAGTGGCCAAAAAAATAAAACGGTAATTGAATAGCATGGTTAACTACAGCATAAAAACGAGAGTAGTCCGGGGTTAAGGCGATGGGCACTGATCACGATAACAAGGTATCAGCAACCCGAAAAATCGTTTCTGCTGAACCTCCTGCTTTTGCCCGGGCACGTGAGACCGAACGTGTCTGGGCCAGTTTCATGGAGCTGGAACTGCAGATGATTGGCGCCAGATCACTATATGATTTGTTGTCCATTGTTGTGCTGGGCCTGTCGCGAAAATTTCCCAACGTTGCTGGTGTTACTTTATCGTGCATTGATGATGATTACGAGATGCGGCGTATGCTCGAAATCGAGGCAGCAGAACAGCACATCACCCAGGCCTTTGTGCCTGTAGGACACAAAGGCCTGGGTGATGTATTTGGTCAGGATGGCAAACCATTCCTGGGATTATGCAAAAAGAAGTTTAAAAAACGATTTTTTCCCAACATTGAGAATATCGTTGGCTCGGCAGCTATTACCCCACTATATTTACGGGGCAAACTTATTGGCAGCATTAATCAGGCCAGTATCAATGAGCAACATTTTCATATTGGGGTAAGTACTGATTTTCTTGAGCATATGGCGACTGTGCTCGCGATGTGTATCGATAATGTTATAAACCATGAGAGATTAAAGATCGATTGTCTTACAGATGGCCTTACTGGAATATTTAATCGACGCTTTTTTGAGCAACGTCTGCATGACGAAATAGAACGCTGGGAACGAACCGGGCGGCCCTTGTCCTGTATGTTTGTGGATATCGATTTCTTTAAGCAGGTCAATGATAATCATGGGCACCAGGTCGGTGACAGAGTATTGCAACAGGTTGCCAAGGTGCTTGGTAGCGAACTGCGTAGCAGCGATATCCTGGCCCGTTACGGAGGTGAGGAATTTGTTCTATTGTTATCGGATACCAGTCAGGTCACAGCAGCAAAAATTTCAGATCGTTTACGATCGCTGGTAGAGAACATGAAGTTGAAAAAGTTACTTGGTGTGTCCTTGAATGTCTCTATTTCCATTGGTTTGGCGGTGCTGTCTGATGATTATCAGCACAGCGGTGATCAGTCACCAAGCGAGTGGCTCACGGCGCAAGCAGACAAGGCCTTGTACCAGGCCAAGGACAGCGGTCGAAACCGCGTTATTGTTGCTGCCCACTCTTAGTTTTATCTCCCTTTTGTAGTATCGTCGTCTCTGTGACGCGTGCAGAGAAATTTTATTCGGCAGTTTTTGCTAAAATGTCAGCCGGCACCATTCTGGTGAGCGGCAACCAGCGACTTGCACGAACACTCAACCGTATTTATGAGCAGAAGCAAATACGTGATGGCAAGCTGACATGGGAGACGCCCGATATATTATCCTGGTCGGCATGGCAGCAAAAGGCATGGGACGAGTCCCTGATCCATTGTGACAATGAGAAGCAGGCATTATTAAGTAATCATCAGGCATTACTGGTCTGGCAAGGCACCATTGAGCGGTCAGTGGAAGCAAATGCCATGTTGCAATTGCACCAGGTGGCACGTCGTGCACAAGAGGCATGGCTGCTGATGTATCAATGGCAACTCTCCCTTGCCGAGATCAATCCTTCTTTATCAAGCGAAGACAACAGGGCCTTTCTACGCTGGGCCAGTACCTATCAGGAATATTGCAAGCAGCACCATTGGCTGGATACGGCGCGACTGCCAGATAAGCTGTCGCGCTATTATCAGTCCGGAATTTTCAGCCCACCACCACGCATGTTGCTGTTGGGTTTTGATGAGCTGACACCACAACAACAATCCCTGTTTGATGTCATGAAAAAGGCAGGATGTGAGTTTGATCAAATAGACGAATGCAGTCCAGCCAGACAGATGCGGCGTTGCCGTTATCAGGATGGGGACAGGGAACTGGCGGAAGCGGCAAAATGGTGTCTTGTGCAATACACAGAGGCACCAGAAAGTCGCATTGCGGTCATTGTCAGTGATCTCGAGCAACAAAGAGATAAGGTGCAACGTATATTTGACGAGGTATTGCAGCCGGCAACATTGATTAATGAGGGTGACGGGGGCGCCTATAATATTTCCATTGGTCGGCCACTGTCCGAGTGGCCTTTAGTCCACGCCTTCTTTATGTTGCTGGATTTCGCACAGGACCATCTGGAACTGAACAAAGTGGTGTCCCTGATTACGTCGCCTTATCTTCAAGGGCCATTAGAGGAGCTTGAGCAGCGCTATCAACTGGATGCCAGGTT
>CAJVXG010000175.1 GCA_913009215.1 uncultured Gammaproteobacteria bacterium
TTCTTCATCCAGGAGCTGCCATCAGGCGCTATGGTGGCTATTTTAAACACAGCGGCCTGTGTCGGTGTAGCAAACAATACAAGGATTGCCAGAAATATATAGATTCTCGACTTCATAATAATATTGTAATCTCTTGAATATTAATTAAAAATAATTCTTGCTGCTCTTTAACAGTTTCCTCGCCTTTTCCTGTGCCAATATATTCATCAGCGTCAAGCCCGGTTCTTTGACCTTACTGGCCAATACCTCTTTCAGTAACCGGTCGTGCAGCTTTTTATTAAACACCGTTCGAGCATAACGTTCTGCGAAAAGTACACGGGCCATCAGGTTACGATTCCCGGAAATGTTAATCGCATACTCGAAATGCATTTTTGCCTTCTTCGGTTTGCCCCCCAGGGATGGTGGCAACAAGGTGGCCAGTACGCCCAGATACATATGGGCGCCACCACCATCGTGCCGGTCATCCAGTTCAACGACGCGTTCCATCGCGGCCCTGACCTTTGGGATACTGGCAACGGCATTCAAGTCATCGGTATGGAGCTGTATCCACCCCGCCCAACTTACCGCATAGGCGTACAATACAGCCACATCGCGCTTATCTATGTGTTTCAGGAAGGCAGTGTATTCCTGGAAAGGCAGCTTATGCAAATCGCAAGCCTGCTTATAGCGCTGACACAAGGCGCGCCTTCCATAACTCCAGGCCTTGGCGGTCATCTTCCTGGCACGATCCGGCTCATCAACAAACACCGAACCATAGGACCCGTAGAGTCTGGCGCCAGCCACCAACAATCCGGTATTCTTCGGATTGTCCTCAATCAAACCACCTATCAATAATAGGTATGCGGGGGCCCCGTCTTTGACAATCCTGGGGTCTTCCTGATTCAGAATGCCGTTAGTAATACTGTTGGCGAGAGCGTTGGTCGCCTTGTTGGCAATAAAACTGCAACCACCAATCAAAAGAGTGGGCGCAATAACAGCGATCACAAAGAAAATGCGGATAAGTTGCAGCATGGATGATTTTTATGTATTTTTTTCGCCGTTCCTGTTTGGGCGCACTGGAAACTGTAACTCGAGTAATTATAACCAAAAAAACCCGCTCATGAACCGCTGACCGTACGCCTTCGGCCATATCGGCGTGTTAATACCAACGATAGCACAAGAATAAATGCACTAAACAGTAGTATCGGCCAGTTCCCCAGTCTTGCATACGGCGTCAAACCCTGCCGCGGTTGTGCCCGAACCACCATCGCATGGGCCTGGAATTGCGGGGCCTGCTGTCCCTCAGGGATATTACCCAGGTGATTGATGCGGGCGGTTATACCGGTATTGCCGACACGAATCATGTCTCTTCCGCTCTCAATGGCGCGCACTCTGGCCATTTGCAGACGTTGGTGTGGCGCCAAAGAACGACCAAACCAGGCGTCCTCACTAAGATTCACCAGTATTGTTGCCTTCGGTAACATACGAATCAGCTCCTCCCCAAAGGCATCTTCATAGCAGATGGAGATACCAAAGAATTGGCCGGCCAGGCTCAGGGGCTCCTGACTGGCAAGTCCCCGGCTGAAATCCGACATCGGGATATGAATCGAGCGCATCAACCAGTCAAATATAAACCTTAGCGGGATGTACTCACCAAAGGGAACCAGGTGCCGCTTGCGGTAAATCTGGGGCTTGTCTCCCACCGTGAAAGCGCTATTGTAAAACTTGAGGCGACCGGATACTGCTTTTTTTTCCACGGCGCCAATAATAAATTCGCTCTGGTATTTCCTGGCTTCTGCTTGCAGCAATTTTATCTGGTGCGGTTTTAGTTCGCCGGGGTCATAGGGTAATGCCGCTTCCGGCCAGATAATAACCCGGGCCCGCCGCACTCTCTCGCTTAACTCAATATAACGTCGGAACATTTTGTCGCGATTATCAGGATTCCATTTTTCTCTGATAGAGAAATTACCCTGCACCAGACCTATATCAACAGGCTCACCAACCGCCCTGGTCCAGCCTATGTCTTGCACCAGAAAACCGCCGATCCAGATAACAAAAATTATTGATAATGCGTACCACACTACGGCGCGTTTTCGAATCAACAACCATACCAGCAGTGCAGCGGTTAATGCCGTCATATAACTCACTCCGTAGACACCCCACCAGGCCGCCCAATGAACCAGTGGCCCCGGTGTCTGGCTGTAACCGAGATTTAGCCAGGGGAAACCACTCAGAAACCAGCTGCGCCACCACTCACCCAGGGTCCAGATCGCGGGCATCAACAGCACGCAACGAACAACAATGCGCCCTGCAAAAAAACGTGCCTGCAACCATCCCAGCAGTGCCGGATACATGGACAAAATAAGGATCAGCACCAGGACTATCAACACCGCCAGTGGCCAGGTCATATTGCCAAACTGGTATACACTAACAAACACCCAGGATACGCCGCCGCCGAACAGACCCAGACCAAACAGCAGCCCACGCCAGAAGGAACGCCCCGGCTTGCTGTACACCCAGACATAAAAAAGAATGGCCGGGCTTATTATGGCAAGCGGGAAAATATAAAAAGGGGAAAAGGCGAATACCAACAGCAAGCCGGCTGCGAAACAAATCGCGTCTGTCCATACCGGGTGTTGTGAAAGAAAATCAGGCGCGTTTGGCGGATTTGGCAACGGGTTTTACTTTTAATATATGAATACGTCGACTATCGGCCCGCAACACTTCGAACTGCAGGCCCTCTATAAGTACCTTCTCGCCACGTTCAGGGAGGTGCCCCAGCGTCGTCATAATCAGGCCGGCAACCGTTTCATAATCGTCGTCCTGGAACCGGGTCCCGAAATGGGCATTGAACTCTTCGAGTGACGTCAATGCCTTGACGGTACATTCACCATGGTCGTGCGGCATAATCATGACGTCCTCGCCATCAATGTCGTGTTCATCGGCAATCTCGCCAACAATCTGCTCCAGTACGTCTTCGATGGTTACCAAACCGGCAACCCCCCCGTACTCGTTGACGACGATGGCCATATGATTACGACTGGTGCGAAACTCGCGCAACAACACATTAAGACGCTTGCTTTCCGGTACAAAGACGGCGGGCCGCAAGAAATCCTCGATATCAAGCCGTGATTTCTTCTCTTTGCCTTTCTGGTATAAATAACGCAGCAGGTCTTTGGCCAGCAGGATGCCAATGATCTTGTCTTTATCGTCATCAATCATTGGAAAACGGGAGTGAGCCGTCTCAATAACCTCAGGCAGGTATTCCTCGGGCTCCTGGTCAC
>CAJVXG010000176.1 GCA_913009215.1 uncultured Gammaproteobacteria bacterium
GACTCGATGGTGCTATTGCATGCCTTGAGTCGGCTTGGCAAAAAACAACAATGGCGTATCAGCGCCATCCATATTGACCACGGATTGCACCCGCAGTCCGCACAATGGTCGCAACATTGTCTCGAACAGTGTCGTCAGCTGGGTATTGACTGCCAGGTCGAGAAAGTGGAAGTAGACAGGCAAAGCAGGGAAGGACTGGAGGCAGCAGCCCGTCGTGCCCGCTATACGGCCTTGCGGCAGTATGTAGACAGCGGCGAATATTTATTGACCGGTCATCATGCCGATGACCAGGCCGAGACCCTGTTGCTACAACTCATGCGTGGTAGTGGAGTTCACGGCCTGGCCGGGATGCCCATGCAGAAACGCTGGGCCAGGGCATTGCTGTTGCGCCCGTTGTTGCATGTTCGTCGTGCCGCGCTACAGCAATATGCCAAAAAACACAAACTGCAGTGGATCGATGACCCCAGCAATACCGAATTACGTTTTAGCCGAAATTATTTACGCCAGGAAGTCATGCCCTTGTTACAACAGCATTGGCCGCAAGCCAATGAGTCATTGCTGCGAACGGCGGCACATGCGGCAGATGCCGTGGCCTTGCTGGATGCCCTGGCGGCTACCGACTTTCGATATTGCCAGCTACTGGACAGGTCCGGCCTCTGTATCTCGGAATTACTGGGTTTACCCAGACAACGCATGCATTATGTTTTGCGTTACTGGTTTCGGCAAAACGAGTTGAACTACCCTTCAAAAAGACGTATTGAGGAGCTGACACGTTTCTTGCAGCACAAACCGGAAAGTAATCAGGCGCAACTGCGATGGGACCATGTGCGGGTGTGTCGTTACCGTGACCGGCTCGTGGTGTTTCGCCAGGACAGGGAGGCCGACCCCAATCTGGTGCTGCCCTGGCAACCGGAGGGGCCGTCCGTGGACGTGCCGGGGACGTCGTGGTTGCTGTCAGCGGTTCGAGTTGTGGGCCGGGGTCTGGCACTGGAAGAGCTGAAAAAGGCGGTGGTTTCCGTGCGTTTACGCCGGGGCGGGGAACAATGTCGATTACCGGGACGACAACACCGCAGCCAATTGAAGAAATTGCTGCAACAGGCCGAAATCCCCCCCTGGGAACGGGCAAATTTGCCCCTGATTTACGTTGGGGACGAACTCGCGGCCGTTGCCGATTTGTGGGTTTGTGCGCCGTTTCAGGCAAAAAAAGGCGAGGCTGGACTTTTGCCGGTTTTGCGACGAAGTAATTGAAATAAAAGCTAATATTCCAGTGTATCCGGTTGTTTGAAAAGTCGGTATCTGGTAGTTTTGATTTCCGATTAGGCCACACAATTCAGGTCCTCATCTAATCGGAACTATGACCAAATACGTATTTATCACCGGCGGCGTTGTTTCATCCCTAGGCAAGGGGATCGCCTCCGCCTCGCTGGCCGCACTGCTGGAATCCCGCGGCCTTAAGGTCACCCTGCTGAAGCTTGATCCCTATATCAATGTCGATCCCGGCACTATGAGCCCGTTCCAGCATGGTGAAGTCTTTGTTACTGAAGATGGCGCCGAAACCGACCTCGACCTGGGTCACTACGAACGCTTTGTTCGCACCACCATGACCAAGAAGAACAATTTCACTACCGGATGTATTTACGAGAACGTGATCCGCAAGGAACGCCGCGGCGATTACCTCGGCGGTACGGTGCAGGTGATCCCGCATATTACCGATGAGATTCGACGTTGCATTGAGGCCGGGGCCGAAGGCGCCGATGTTGCCATGGTAGAGATCGGCGGTACCGTTGGCGATATCGAGTCCTTGCCATTTCTGGAGGCCATTCGTCAAATGGGCGTGGAATATGGCCCGGAGAATGTGGTCTACATGCACTTGACCCTGGTGCCCTATATCTCGGTATCGCACGAACTGAAAACCAAACCGACACAACACTCGGTGAAAGAGCTGCGTTCCATAGGTATTCAGCCGGATGTGCTGTTGTGCCGCTCCGATCGCCCGGTACCGGAGGAAGAACGCAAAAAGATCGCCCTCTTTACCAACGTGCCGGCGAGGGCGGTTATCTCCGCAGTGGATGTCGATAGCATTTATAAAATTCCGTCGGCCTTGCATGAACAGGACCTGGACGAAATCGTGGTCGAAAAATTACATCTGCAAACCAAGCCCGCCGATTTATCGGAATGGGACCGCGTGATTTATGATATGGAGCGTCCCGATACCGAGGTTACGGTGGCCATGGTCGGTAAATACGTCAATCTCATCGAATCCTACAAGTCCTTGTCCGAGGCCCTGATTCACGCCGGTATCCATACCCGAACCCGCGTCAAGATTCGTTACGTCGATTCCGAGGTGCTGGAGCAGGAAGGACTGAAGGAGTTGGAGAATGTGGATGCCATTCTGGTTCCCGGTGGCTTTGGCGGGCGCGGTGTCGAAGGCAAGATCAGTGCCATTCAGTATGCCCGTGAGCACAGTATTCCCTATCTCGGCATTTGTCTCGGCATGCAACTGGCCGTGGTGGAATTTGCCCGTCACGTGGCGGGCTTAAGCGATGCGCAGAGCACCGAATTTGATAAAACCGGCAGTAACCCGGTTATTGCGATGATTACCGAGTGGACCGAAGAAGATGGCCGCACCGAGACCCGTAGCGAAGACAGTGACCTCGGCGGGACCATGCGCCTGGGCGGGCAAAAATGCCGCTTGCAGGCCGGCAGCCATGTCGCCGCGCTGTATGCAAAAGACGAGATTGTCGAGCGCCATCGCCATCGTTATGAATTCAACAATGGCTACCGGAAAATACTACAGGACAAGGGTCTGAAGATTGTCGGCACCTCGGCCGATGATTTGCTGGTCGAGATCGTCGAGATTGACAATCATCCCTGGTTTGTCGGCGTTCAGTTTCACCCGGAGTTTACGTCGACACCAAGAGATGGCCATCCGCTTTTTAAAGGCTATATCAATGCGGCGCGGGCGCACCATTCCGGGCAAGACCAGAACAGGGCGACGGCGTAATGCAACTGTGTGGATTTGAGGTGGGCTTGCAGCAGCCCTTGTTTCTTATTGCCGGGCCCTGCGTCATCGAGTCGCGCGATATGGCACAGCAAACCGCTGGCCGGCTCAAGGAAATTACCGATCGACTCGCTATCCCGTTTATTTATAAATCCTCTTTTGACAAGGCCAATCGCAGTTCCTCGGCGTCTTTCCGTGGGCCGGGGCTGGATCAGGGTCTGGATATCCTCGCCAGTGT
>CAJVXG010000177.1 GCA_913009215.1 uncultured Gammaproteobacteria bacterium
TTGGCGATAATGGCGGTGTCCGGACACTCGGTAACACACTCCATACAGCCGACACACTTGTCTGCATCCAGTTCCGGGATATCGGTGGCAAGAGTGGAGAAATCACGCAGGCGCCCGGTGGCCGCCGGCACCCAGCTCACGGCCGAGCCCGGGTCGGCCGGCAGTTCCCGCTCGGCGGACCCATCACCATAGGCGCCGATTACATCGCGTTCGAAAGTCTCTGTATCAATATAGTCAGAGACAAAGGCATCGATTCGATAAGTATCATCAGTTTTTGCCATGGTGTTCAGCCCGTATTTCTTACCAGGATCCCGGGAACTGGCACAGGACTGGTGTGGCTGGACGCTGCTCTGGAGCCGAAGAGGTAGCCGTAGCTACCTCTTCGGTGAAGAGCAAGTACAGACGTGCCAGAACAAGCCAGAACCGGGATAGGTATGGTTGAAAACACGGAGTTTATTGCTATCAGCATATTTTTCTTTGTCTCTAAATTCGTTATTGTCTTGTATCGCCGCCTGGTGAGAAATGCGGGCTAACCTGCCTGACCGTGTGTTGCTGTTTTGCCAGTAACCGTTGATTGATCGAGACCTGTGAAATCGATCTCATTGAGATCGTTATAGCCCTGTTTGACTGCCGATAGATTGTCCTGGATAACCTGTTCCCCCCGACGGCCAAAATACTTCCGCAGGGTCTTTTCGATCGACTGAAACAATTCCTTCTCCGATAACTGGTGTTGTTTTACGAAGGGGGCAATCCGTAGAAAAATCCCGAGCAGCACCACCCCCTGCATCCGCAGTTGCAGGTCCGGGGAGTGGGCGACCTGTCTGGCGATGCTGACGGTATCGAGATAATAGACCCGGATCTGTTTTTCCAATATAGCCGCCTGGGCCTGCGGCGGGATATGGCGCCAGACCTCAGCGTCATTGGTAAAGCGACTCTGGATAAAAATGCTACCGTCGCTGACCAGACCGGCCAGGGGGTCGCTCGACTGGAAGGCATTGACATCATTGACCGGGACGAATTCCACATGCTCCAGTTCGGCATGTTCGAGGATGCGCTCATTGGAGACGGTCAGGTAGTAGGTGGTCGGCAGGCCCTTCTTCTCCGAACCGTATTTAGGGTAGGCCTGGACGTAGAGACCGAAGATGTCTTCCACCAGGGAGGCGATGATTTTATTGGTCGTCACCGAACCATAACCACCGATGGAATGCCCGCGCATGGAGAAGGAACCGGCCGGACGGACGTCCGGGTCGTGTTTCCGTTCCAGCGCAGTTTCGTGTTTAATTCCTAATGAAAAGAAAGGCTTGGCGCCGGATTGCATATTCTCGACGACGGCAATCAGGTCACCGACCCGGGTATCGCGGCTGCCGAGACCATAGACGCCGGAATAGATGCGCGGCACCCGGGTGATTCGGGGAAAGCCCTCGGCGCTCGAGACGGCATCGGCAAAGCTGGCCTTGACCTCGGTGGTCAGGGGGTTGTCTTTCGCCAGGGGATTATCCATACGCTCGATGACGGAGACGACCTGGCAGTTTTTCAGCGCCTCGATGATCTGGGGTCCCGGGAAGGGCCTGAAGGCGGTGATGTTCAGGATCCCGATCTTCCAGCCCATCTTTTTGCGCATGTAATTGACCGCGGCGATGGCGGTATCCATTACCGAACCCATGCCAACGATGGCGTAATCGGCATCCTCGAGCTGATAGGCATCGATGCAGTCATACCGGCGACCGGTCAGCTTCTCGAATTCGGTAAATGCCGTCTCCAGCTGCTGTGGTACGCGATCATAAAAGAAGCGCTGGGCCACCTTGCCTTTCATATAAGAATCCTGATTTTGGACGACGCCGGTCATCAGCGGTTTATCGGGATCGAACAGGCTGCTCAGTTTGGAATCGGGTTTGCCGATGTAGGTCTCCATCATCTCTGGTTCTGCCAGGTGGATGTTCTCGATGGTATGCGTGGTCAGAAACCCGTCCTGAATATTCATAAAGGGTGTATGGCTGGACTCGGCGACATAACGGCTGATCAGTGCCAGGTCATGGGCCTCCTGGGCGTTACGGGCAAACAGCATGCCCCAACCGGTATCGGCAACAGACATGACGTCATCGTGGCCGGCGTGGACGTTTAATGAGTGCGAGGTGACGGCGCGGGCGCCGATATGGAAAACGACTGGCAGGCGCTTGCCGGCGATGGTATACAGGACCTCGGTCATCAGCACCAGACCCTGGCCGGCGGTGAAGTTGGCCACCCGACCGCCGGCGAGAGCAAACCCCTCACAGGCCGAGGCCGAGGAGTGTTCCGACTCCGGTTCCAGAAAGAACAATTCATCGCCCCAGAGATTTTTGTGGCCGTTGGCGACCGCCAGCTGATAACCATTGCCCATGCCGGTAGCCGGCGTGATGGGATAGGCGCAGGCCCCCTGGCTGATGTGGGATTCGACCCAGACGACAGCACCGGAACCGTCGGTGGTGGTGGCGGTGCCGGGGAACGGGGAACGGGCATGATTCGTAGTCATTACTAAAATGATGAACACCAAGCTCAATTTCGAGGGGCGTAAAATACATGGTTTTTAATACGTCGTCAGCAAAAATGCATTAATGTCGCAGTGAAAGGGATTTTATCAACAAAATCGACGTTCATATGCGCAATTCCATAATAAAGACCTACTGCCAATAAGAATATTATTGCCCTGGGTGGTAATCAGGCTTGACCTGGATTTTTCGATTTTTTGCTGTTTGTCCTCTTTACAGTCTTGCTTTTAGACGTTTCGCCTGGAACGAATCAATCTTCTTTCGCTGGATCGTACCAGTTTCCTTTTTGTACGCACAAACAAACAAGCGCGCGTCAAATATCCAAACGGAAAACTCCAGATATGCACCAGGCGAGTGAATGGAAACAGCAGAAATACAGTCATACCAAAAAACAAATGAATTTTGAACACAGTGCCTACGTTCGCTAACAATCTCGGATCCGCTTGAAGGGTTATTACACTGCGTACCCATTCCGATAACGCCAGCATGGCGCTGGCATCACCATTTGCGGCATGATGCCATGAGACGGGCACGGTGCTTAGGCCCAACAACAAGGTTGCCAACAGCCATATAAGAATAAAAATATCCATAAATCGACTGTTAGCGAAGATGCGTTTAATTAACAAGCGACGCAACAACAACATGACCGCGCCAATCAGGCATACGGTTCCGAAAATCAGACCCAGAAAAATGGCGACATATTGAT
>CAJVXG010000178.1 GCA_913009215.1 uncultured Gammaproteobacteria bacterium
AGGCCATCGGCCTTGATGACAATCGGCGTCCCTCGTTGTTTGATGTAGTTTATTGCCGCAGTAGCATCGGTAAAACTTTGATAGGCCGCGGTTGGAATGTTGTATTGTTTGAGGAAATCCTTGGTAAAGGTTTTCGAACCCTCCAGTTGTGCCGCATTCCTGCCAGGACCAAAACACCGTAGTCCCGCCTGCTGGAACTGATCCACAATACCCAGTACCAATGGAACCTCCGGGCCTACTATCGTCAGGTCAACGGTGTTTTCTCCGGCGAAGGCCAGCAGGGCATCGATATCTTCAGCACCAATATCAATATTCTCGATTTTATTTTCGTGCGCGGTGCCGGCGTTACCGGGGGCAACGTAGACTTTATCTGCCTTCGGTGATTGGGCGATTTTCCAGGCCAGTGCATGCTCGCGGCCACCACTGCCAATGATGAGAATATTCATATGAATATTTCTAGTCGTCAGCGCCGGCGTCGATGACGGGACATGATGCGATAAATTCTTCTACCGCTGCGTTTTCGGCGTATCCTGGTCGCCATAGTCATTGGTGATAGTCCATATTTGTTTTTCAGGTACTTGTTGGCGCCACTATTGAGCAGCACGATCACCAGGGACTTATTCCTGAGGGCTACGGCCATATGTAATGGCGTTTCACCAGTATGGCTTCTGGTATTGACCCTGGCCCCTTTCTTTATCAGTAGCTTGACGGTATCGACACGGCCGCCGATAACCGCGGTATGCAAGGCGGTGATGCCCTTGCTGTTTTTGACATGAATATCGGCCCCGTTGCTGAGGAGCAAGTTGATCGTCTCGATTCGTTTCTTGTAGCGTTCCAGCGCAGCACGGTGTAACGCTGTATTGCCACTGTTGTCCTTATTGTCAATTAATGCCTTGTGTTCCAGTAGTAGTGTTGCGGATTCGGCTGATCCTGTGGCGGCTACGATATGTAGTGGTGTTTCGCCCTTTTTATTTTTGGCATTGACATCGGCACCCTTGCGGATCAGAAGCTCGGTAATTTCTTTGAAACCACGAGGGGCGGCCCAATGTAACGCAGTATTGCCGTCTTCATCTTTGGCGTTAATATCGTTACCATCAGCAATCAGGCCCCTGGTTTTTTTGAGGTCGCCATTTTGAGCTGCCCGATGCAGCTCGGTATTTATTGCTGCAAAGACAAGAGATGGTAGTGTCAGTAAGGCCAGCAGTACTGCAATTTTTGTGTTCGTTAGGAACTTCACAGATACCCCTTCATTATAAGCCTAGTGTCTGAAATGACGCATGCCGGTAAAGACCATGGCGATGCCGTGTTCGTCTGCTGCGGCAATGACTTCATCGTCACGCATGGAGCCGCCCGGCTGGATTACCGCGGTGATACCGACCTCGGCGGCCTGGTCGAGGCCATCACGGAAGGGGAAGAAGGCGTCGGAGGCCATCACCGAGCCTTTGACTTCAAGTTGTTCATCGGCGGCTTTGATGGCGGCAATGCGGGCGCTGTAGACCCGGCTCATTTGTCCGGCGCCAATACCGATGGTCTGGCCATTTTTGCAATAGACAATGGCATTGGATTTAACGAATTTTCCGATCTTCCAGGCAAACAGCAGGTCGCGCATCTCGTCAGCGGATGGTGAGCGCCTGGTTACTATCTTGAGATCAGCCTCATTAATGACGCCGGTGTCGCGTTGCTGCACCAACAGACCACCGACGACACGTTTGAAATCCAGGCCCGGTGATACGGCATCTTGCCATGCACCACATTCGAGCACGCGGACGTTTTTCTTTTCAGCCAGGACCTTTTTGGCGTCTTCGTCGATGCCTGGGGCAACAATGACTTCCACAAACTGGCGATCGACGATGGCCCTGGCGGTACTGGCGTCGAGCGTTTGGTTAAAGGCGATAATGCCGCCGAAGGCCGAGGTTGGATCGGTCTGGAAGGCAAGCTCATAGGCCTTGTGGATATTGTCGGCAATCGCAACTCCGCAAGGGTTGGCGTGTTTGACAATGACGCAGGCCGGCTCAATAAAACTTTTCACGCACTCCAGGGCGGCATCGGTATCGGCGATATTATTATAGGAAAGCTCCTTGCCCTGGATCTGGGTGGCGGCGGCAATACAGCCGCTATTGCTGACCGGATCGACATAAAAGGCGGCAGGCTGGTGTGGGTTCTCGCCATAGCGCATATCCTGGGCCTTGTGCCATTGGGCACTATAACTACCACCAAAGGCTTCCTGGTCTGTACCTTCGGCATTCCATTTACTGAGGTAGTTGGCGATGGCGCCGTCGTATCGCGCCGTATGTTCGAACACCTTCAGCGCCAGCTGGAAGCGCAGGGCCCCGGTAGTAGCGCCCTGATGGTCTTGCATGGCCTGTAGCACCGGTGCGTAGTCGTTGGCATCAACGATTACCGTTACCGAGGCGTGATTCTTTGCCGCCGAGCGCAACATGGTGGGCCCGCCGATATCGATATTCTCAATCGCCAGTGCTAAATCACAATCCTCACGGGCAATAGTTTGCTCAAAGGGATAGAGACTCACCACGACCATGTCGATGGGCGGTATATCGTGCTGCTCCATGGCCTCGATATGGCTATCGAGATCGCGCCGTCCCAGCAGCCCGCCGTGAATCCTGGGGTGCAGGGTTTTGACACGGCCGTCGAGCATTTCCGGGAAGCCGGTATAGTCCGAGACCTCGGTGACCGGGACCCCCTGCTCTGCCAGCAGCTTTGCGGTACCGCCGGTGGAAAGAATTTCTATATCGAATCCGGCCAACTGTTTTGCAAACTCGACAATACCGGTTTTATCCGATACGCTGATTAACGCTCGTTTAATTTTGCTCATAGCGGTTGATTTCTTGACTTCAGGTATTTGTACTATTTGTCTTAAATATTATTCGTCTGTATATTATTTATCCAGACCGTGCTGCTTCAGTTTCTTGCGCAAGGTATTGCGATTGATACCCAGGATTTCGGCGGCCTTGCAGCGATTATTATGTGTTTGCTGCATAACGACTTGCAGCAAGGGGCGCTCTATTTCGTTGATCACCATACTATAGATATCGTTTGGTTTGGACCCATTTAATTGTTTGAAGTATTGATCCAGCGAGCTTTTGACACAACTGGCGAGCGGACCATTGCAATTAT
>CAJVXG010000179.1 GCA_913009215.1 uncultured Gammaproteobacteria bacterium
TGCCGTAATTCGTTAAATTAATCACCGCCAGTGGCCGGCAGTGTCCGTATTGACCTCAGAAAACCTTTATAAGCCTTTGTATAGTCAAGGAATTACTATTCCCGAAATTTTACTATCAGACTTTGTGGTAATGTGGCTTCCTTGACATTGCTACTGGCAAGGGTTAGTTTTTCCCACTTCACAGAAAGCCTGATACAATAAAAATAGAAGCACCACTGGAGATAATAATGAAATTGAAACAACGAATTGTTAAGGCAGCCGCTTTTTTTGCCGTGCTTGCTTTCCTGGGAGGCTGTGCCACTACCGAAACAACTCCAAAAGAAGAAACCAAGACCGATGAGGTGGCGCCGACTTCTTCAGCCAAGGCCGAGTCTGCCGATGACACCTACAATGTTGTCCGTGGTGATCATCTTTGGGGTATTTCTTCCAAACCCAGAATTTATGGTAACCCGTACCAATGGCCATTAATCTACAAGGCCAATAGTGACCAGATCAAGGATGCCGATTTGATTCATCCCGGGCAGGCATTGACGATCAGCCGTGGCGCTTCCAGCGCTGATGTGGATGCCGCTGTCCAGCACGCGAAAAATCGCGGTGCCTGGACGATTGGAGTCACTGAAAAATCTGACGAACGTTACCTGTCGCGATAGTTTTTATCGTTGATAATTTTCTAAAAAGGGTCCTGACGGACCCTTTTTATTTTAACGCAATGGAATCCGTTAAACATTACGTGCTTTGTCTCGGACGGTTTATTGTACTGGTCGTAAAACGCTATCGTGAAGACCGTTGTGGTCGGGTTGCCGGTGCTCTAAGTTATACAACCCTGTTGGCATTGGTGCCCTTGTCGGCGGTACTGCTTGCCGTGTTATCCATTTTTCCTGGTTTCAGGAACTGGATAAATACAGTCCAGGAGTTTATTTACAGCAATTTTGTCCCGGCATCGGGCAAGGTGGTGCAGCAATACCTGAACTCCTTTGCTGAAAATACAGCCGGTCTGACTATCTGGGGTTCGGTGTTTCTGGTGGTAGCGACCTTGTTCATGATGTCCAGCATTGAGCAGACTTTCAATGATATCTGGCATGTCACCAGGAAGCGGCGCACGCTCTACCGATTTGTTAGTTACTGGGCCTTGTTGACCCTGGTGCCATTATTGATTGGTGGTAGTTTCTCCATTAGCTCCTATCTCATAGCAGAAACGATGACATTGGGTGCTTCCGGTGGTTTTTTTGCCAACACCTATACCAGTTCTCTGAAATTGCTTCCAGTGATGCTGGAAGTCGTCATTTTTATGTTGCTGTATACAGTGGTGCCAAACATCAACGTGAAATGGCGCCATGCTTTATTGGCCGCCATGTTTTCCCTTTTCATGTTTGAATTGGCGAAGCAGGGTTTTGCCTATTTCATTGTTCATTTTTCTGCCTATAAGAAAATCTATGGCGCCATAGCGGCATTGCCCATCTTTCTTGTTTGGCTCTATATATCATGGGTCATTATCCTGATGGGGGCCGTGCTTACCGCCAGTTTGCCCGATTGGACCGGTCTGGTAAAAGCACGGGATGATCAACCGGAAACGGACTGATTGAATTTACTCAATAGTGCTTATCAGATAATCAAAACGTTCGTAACAAAGGGTTTCCTCAATCAGGGTGCGCACCGTGATTTTTTTCATGCCCTTACTGTCATCAAAATAGAGTTCGCGATCCTTCTGAAATATTCCTTTATGAGTGATCAGGGTTCGTGGTTGATTCAGTGCTCTGATTCCCGGTAATTGTAGGGCCGGGATGAAATCTGTTTCTTTCCCGTCTTCATTGACCATTTTTATTAATATTGGTGTGGCATAGGGGGCGAGTCGTTGTACACCGCTTTCTATGTGGGCATGATCCGCCGTACGTAACCAGCGTATAGTGGCTATCTCCCATTTGTCGCCTTGCCCCAGTAGTCGTATAGCAACCAGTTCGCCAACGCGAGTCGGTTCTTCCAGCAGAGCGTTGTGCGCCAAAGCTACCCCACCGGCGCTTTCATCTACCACGTCCCATGTGCTTGTGCTTAAGCTTCTATCTCTTTTCTCGGTTCCCGGCTGTACACCAGAGGCACCCACAGCTGTTCTCTCCGGGAAGGGTCCGACAAAATCCGAGCTCGGCTGCATTTTTTTTTGACCATTAATAAAATAATTGATGGCCTTGATACCAATGGCAAGTTCCAGCTTGGTGGTTGGTTTGTCTACCCGGGCAAATTGGCGTTTGGGATTTATGCCCCAGGTATTGATTAAGTGGATCAGCAACAGTCGACCTTGATCAGTGTAGAAGCGATCTTCCAGACCCTCTGTATCAATCTCCTGCTCATTTTCCATGGCCTTGAGCTTGCTATGGATGAAACGCGCCAGGTCATGAGTATATAACGCACGATATTGAAGCGGTGAGGCGCCTTCCATGATGTTGATATCACCTGTGTAACTGTTGCCCACCATGTCGCCTTGCTGGTCGATGATAAATTGACAATTGCCTTCAGTAATTTCTTCGCCCGGACCAAACTGGGTAAGATCGGCCCATCGGTAAAGAAAGTGATCGATCTTGCGTATGAAGGACGGTGGCATATGATACGGATTACCGAATCCCAGTAATAAGACGTGTTTGTAGTATTCAGTAATGCTGACGGATTCCTTGATTGGATTTAGAGGGTCCTTGACAGCCATATTGGTACAGCCGGTTTTTTCTGCAATCAGGTACAACCCGTGTATCTCCTGCCATATCCCGGGAGGCACGTCGGCATAATAATAATAGGATTTTAGCAGCGTTTCCTTGCAATAGCTGATGGCCCGTAGCAACACAGTTGCGAGAAAACCGGATTTCACTCCTGTTTTAATTTTACCGGCCTCAGTCATGCTCAGGATGATATGCTTGTAGCCAATGGCCAGTTCTTGTTGAAACTGACGATTCTGTTCCGCCATCATTTTCAGGTTGGTAAACAGTGGCTGGGCGCGGTCAAGGTATTCTTGTTGTAGCTCTTCACCCAATCGCTTGATGGGCTCGCGATAAAGCTCCAGCAGTTTGAAGCGTATCTTGTCGTCCAGCATGAGACGGTTTAGCCCCATCAAAGCGACATACAA
>CAJVXG010000180.1 GCA_913009215.1 uncultured Gammaproteobacteria bacterium
TTCTTGTTGCGGGACGACCAGGCGGAGGTGCCACGGCCGACACGAGAACTGAGGTTCTCGGCGCATTCGTTGGCATACTCCGTAACCTGCTTCAAGGTACCGCGGCGACTACCGACGATGGTTTCTTCTTCAAGCGCGATCACATACTGATACCAGTCGCCACTGTCGATACCGACCGGTGGTTCGGTCTTTTCCACGGTGACCACCTGGTAGGTTTTGCTGGGGGGGACTGCGTCTTTAATGGCTGCCATAATGTGTTCCCTCACGGGTTAAACAGAAAACCCCGCGAACTCTCGCGGGGTTTACTCGAGACAATACTGACAAACCGTTTAGGCCTTTACGTTTGTTGCCTGTGGTCCCTTCGGTCCGTCTTCCACGTCGAAGGTCACTTGCTGACCTTCCGCCAGGGTACGAAACCCGTCGCTGGCGATAGCGGAAAAGTGAACAAATACGTCTTTGCTGCCGTCTTCCGGAGAAATAAAGCCGAAGCCCTTGGATTCGTTAAACCATTTAACGGTTCCTGTTGCCATGATAATTACCTCATTAAAATTAAAAATATAACGTGTTACAAATCTTACGAGGTTACTAACAGGAGAATACTTCTGACAAGAACCAGGAGAGAATGTAGCGCTATCTATAGTGTAACCGGATTTTGACCAAAAACACCATATTTTCTTCTAATTTACCAGTTATTTCGGTGCATTTATTAAGGTGAAAATGGCGATTCAGAGCCGATATTGACCACTTTTGGTTTTTTGCCGGTCCCTGCTTTTTCACACCGGGCTTGACATTAGTTCTAACTAGTACAATAATAGTCCTATCCAGTACTAATTACATCGAGATTGTCTATATGGAAAAGATCACAGCGCAGAATGCCTCGAAGCAGGATTTTATACCGCTGCTGCGGGGCCTGGTGCGGGCCTACCAGGCCTTTGCCAATTTTGATGCCCGCGGCCACCGCGACATCGGGCTGACACCATCGCAGGCGGATGTGATCTTTACCCTTGGCAATACCGAGGGCCTGACCTTTAAGGAGATTGGCGAACATACCCTGATCACCAAGGGCACACTGACGGGAGTGGTTGACCGACTGGAACAGAAGGGCCTGGTGAAACGGGTCAGCGGCCACGACGACCGTCGCTGCACCCCGGTACGGTTGACCGCCAGGGGCGTGAAGTTGTTTAAGGCGGCGTTCCCGAAGCAGATCGCGTATTTAAAAACGCGTTTTGATCGACTCAACGACAACGACCGACAACAGGCCATTGGCCTGCTGAAAAAAATTGAAAACTTATTTTAGTTTGTTTGGATTTTAGGTATTGCGGTCTCACTTTATACAAAGCGTCATGCCGGAAACAGCGAAGCTGTTGTCCGGTATCCAGTGAACCTTTAAGAATTCTGGATTCCGGTCGCTCTCGTACGTCGTGTACATCAGTAATTGCCATGCGATTTCCGGAATGACGGTAAAGGAATAAGTGGGACAGCAGTGGATTTTAAGACTTTTTGTTTATTAGCATTTTTTTACCCTATTAGTACTAATTAGAACTAATAGGTTTTTTAATCGCATTATGAAAAAGGAGAAACATCATGAACAAAGAAACACAACACGATATGGCGGCCCTGGTTTTACGCCTGGGACTGGGGGTGATGCTCATCGCCCACGGGCTGCTCAAGGTGCTGGTGTTTACCATGCCGGGTACGATGCAGTTTTTTGTCTCGACCGGCTTTGCCGGCTGGATGGCCTACCCGGTGGTAGCACTGGAGATCGGCGGTGGCCTCCTGCTGCTGCTGGGCATTGCCAGCCGTTGGGTGGCGCTGGCACAAATCCCTATCTTGTTGGGCGCGTTATATGTGCACAGCGGCAACGGCTGGATGTTCAGCAATACCAATGGCGGTTGGGAGTATCCCGCGTTCCTGACACTGGCGGTGGTGGTGATGGCGCTGCTGGGGTCTGGCCGTTATGCTGTCCGTCTGCCGTTTGTTCCTGCCGCGGCACAATAAGGTCAAACCAGGAGGTGCGATCATGAACACTATCATTCACAAGGCGGAACAACGGGGCCAGGCCGAGCACGGCTGGCTCCACGCCCGCCACAGTTTCAGTTTTGCTGAATACTACAATGCGGAACGCATGGGCTTTGGCAAGCTGCGCGTCATCAATGACGATATTATCGATCCCGGCGCGGGCTTTGATACCCACGGACACGACAATATGGAGATCGTCACCGTGCCGTTGTCCGGGACACTGCAACACCAGGACAGCATGGGCCACACCCAGGTGATACAGCCCGGCGAGGTCCAGCACATGTCTGCCGGAAGCGGGATTCGCCACTCGGAATATAATCATTCGCAAAGCGAACCATTAAACCTGTTGCAGATCTGGGTGCTGCCGAAGGAGCGTGATATTACGCCGAGCTATACACAAAAAGAATTTGACACCAGCGAACGACAAAATCAATGGCAACTACTGGTGAGCCCGGGCGCCGAGGACGGCGCCATTGGCATTAACCAGGAGGCCTGGTTCCTGCGCGGCGATTTCGCTGCCGGGCAGCAGGGCCACTATCGTCTGCACCAACCCGAACATGGCGTGTATTTGTTTGTCATCGACGGTGCAGTCGATGTGGCCGACACAGCCCTGAGCCGACGCGATGCTGTCGGCCTGACCGGGTTCACGGAATTTGAATTGACGGCACAACAAGACAGTCAGCTGCTGCTGATCGAAGTACCGATGTAAAAATAACTTGAGGAGACAAACATGAGAAAGAGTGATGCCAAAAAACTGGACCCGATGTTTATTCAACGCTGGTCGCCGCGCGCCTTCCTGCCCGACCCGGTCACAGACGAGCAGCGGGCGGCCTTGTTCGAGGCGGCGCGTTGGAGCCCGTCCTGCTATAACGAACAACCCTGGCGTTTTGTTTACGCCCAGAGCGAGGCCGACCACCAGCGCTTTGTCGATGTGCTGGTGGAGGCCAACCAGGCCTGGGCCCAGGCGGCGCCACTTCTGATGCTGGTCTTCAGCAAGCGCCATTTTGATCACAACGGCAGGGACAACGACTGGGCCTGGTTCGACACCGGCGCCGCCTGGATGGCGCTG
>CAJVXG010000181.1 GCA_913009215.1 uncultured Gammaproteobacteria bacterium
TGGGCAATCTCGGTCATAGCAGAAGGCACTACCTCTATAAAACCGTGGAAATCCTTAATACCATAATCAAAGTCCTTCATGGCAAGCGCACATACCTTAATTTTTACCCCTAGCGAATTGTAGTATCGCATTCTTTCTACCGCATTTTTGTATTTCTTATAATTCTTTTTGGCGACCGTTACGATTTCTGTGCCATGGATGATAATGACAACATCCATATCTTCTATGCTGTAGCCTTTTTCGCTTTCAACCAGTGGTTTCATCCACGAGCGAATCCAGTACAGGGCGGTATTGATTTTTTCAGGATGATCGAAATAAAAATCAAACACGACCTTTTGTTTTGTGTAAGGGGTTTCAACAAATTTTGCAGTTTCTGCTGCCAGGGAAGGAATGGGTAAGCAGAACATGAGGGCCAGGATGAATCGTTTCATAACAACCTCCCGCTGATGAAGGCAGCATTAGGGGTCAACACCCTTTCCCGGCAATATTGCGCCGTCCTATTTATGCTGTCAATTAACCCGCGATCACTGTTATCTATGGGTTCCTGGACCGCGTTTATTCGCTGCAACTGGAATATGTTCAGTTTCCTTGGGGTTAATCTTACTTGGCCTTCAGGTAGGGCTTTACCGCGTCCAGCAACTCTTTTTTACTGTGGTAGGCATCCAGTTTGCGACTAACGATGCGCCCCCTGGGGTCGATAATGACGGTGAATGGCAATGCACCTATTCGATTGCCATAACGCGCCATTAATTCCATGGTGCCCTCGTCACCGAGCAGTATCGGATAATTAATGAGCATATCATTGCTATAGTTGACCACGGCCTCTTTTTTGTCGATGGCGATACCGACGATCTGCAGACCACGATCCTTGTAGTTTTTCTGTGCATCTATAAATAGCGGGATTTCATCACGGCACGGCGGGCACCAGGTAGCCCAGAAGTTGAGCACGATGACCTTGCCGGACCAATCTTTCAGGCTGCGTTGCTGGCCCTTCAGGTCCGGCAGGCGAAAATCGATGGCTTGCTCGCCCTGATTGGTGGAAAGCGAGAGCCAGTACCCCGCCGCCAGCGCGATTACGGCCGCCAGCGCGATAAACGCAATCTGTTTCTTTTTCATAACGGGGTGAAGCCTACACTTTTTCGAGGATGGCGATGAGTTCTTTTGCCGATCGGTATCCATAGAAATTGAGGTCCTTGCGTTCTTTGCCCTTGCTGTCGAACAGGATAGTAGCCGGTGGCCCATACACGTTTAAACGGCGCTTCAGGGCATCGGTGACCTTACCTGGTTTACTGACATCAATCTTGATGTTGACGAACTTGGCCATCATGTCTTGCACCGCCGGGTCACTAAAGGTGGTTCGTTCCATTCTTATACAGTCCGTGCACCAGGAGGCGTAATAATCCACCAGCACCGGTTTACCGGCCTGTCTTGCTTGCTCGATGCGTTGATTCAGTTCCTTGACGTCTTTGACCTTGATAAAGAGCTGGTCCATGGATTTGACCTGGACGGCACTACTACCACCGAGCTTACTTAAATCAATCGGGCGCAGAATGTCGCGGTTGCCACCGAAGGCGCCAATCAGTGCCAATACGCCCCAGACGAACAACAACATACCAAGGCCCTTGGAGAAGAAGCGCCAGCCACTGCTCTTAACCGGCAGTGACTGGAAGGCGCCAAGGTAAATGGAGTAGATGATGAATAGAGACGCCCACAAGTACAGCACCGGGACGTCGTATTCCGGAACATTTCCCAGGAGATAGATGGCTACGGCAATTAATAGCACACCAAAGAAGTGTTTCACCGTGTCCATCCAGACACCGGCCCTGGGCAGTAGCCAGTTGGCGCCAAAACCAATCAGAATTAGAATGGTGCCCATTCCCAGTGACAACGCAAACATGGTGACGCCACCAAGAACCGGGTCACCGGTTTGCAATGCCGCGCCCAGGGCAAAAATCAGCAATGGCGAAACGCAGGCACCGACCACCATTGATGAGAAAATCCCGAGAATGAAGACACCAAACAGGGTGCTGCCCTGCATCTTGTGAGTTTTCTTGTGCAGGTGCGACTGAATAAATCCGGGCATCTGGATGTTGTAAAAACCAAACATGGACAGCGCCAGTAATACAAAAAGCACGCTGGCGCCGCCGAGGAACCAGATGTTCTGGAAATAGGCGTGGAATTGTTTGCCGGTGGCTCCGGCAAAGACTCCGGCAATGGTCCAGATGACCGAGGTGCCCAACACATAGCTGATGGACAGGGCGCCACCATGCAGGTTGGACTTGTTCTTTCCGTCTTTACTTTGTCCGATGATAATACTGGAGAGGATCGGAATCATCGGCAATACGCAGGGGGTAAAGGTCAGGGCCAGGCCGATGATAAGGGCGATCAATATTGTTTTGATAAAGGTCCAGGCATTTACAGACCCGGATATCTGGCGTTTTGCTGCTGTATCGGAAGTGGCGGGTTTCGAGGGTGTAACATCAGTTATTTCCAACCTGCCTTTGGCGTCGGCACTGACATTAAACACCCGGGTGCTGGGCGGATAACAGATCGCGTCTTCCTTGCACCCCTGGTAGCGTACCGTCAGTTTGCGTACATAGGGTTGGTCCTGCTGGCCCAGTATCGGCAGGGTCACCGAGAATTTGCGGGTGTAGACTTCGGTCTCACCGACATATTTATCCGTTTTCTTTTTGCCGCGGGGCAGGCTGTATTTTCCGAGACGGATATCGCTATTGTCGGCCTTGTCTGTTAGCAGGCGGAATTGAATCTCTTTTTTATAGAGATAATATTTTTTCTCGAAATCAAACCATACCCGGACCTTGTTCCTGCCCGATGGCTTGACCTCTATCTTGAATGCCTGGTCCGCCGGCAGGTAATCCGGCTTTTTGCTGGCACTACTGACATTTTTCTGCAGGTCTTTGAGGGACTTGGGTGTGTCGGTTCTGGCCCCGGTAGTAGCCGCTGTAATCGGTAACAGTTTGAAGGTGATATCTTTTGTAACCGGGGTGTAACACAGGCCAATAGGTTCGTTACAACCTTGCGAGGTAATTCGTATCTTTGTTTGTGTCGCCGTTGCATTAATGCG
>CAJVXG010000182.1 GCA_913009215.1 uncultured Gammaproteobacteria bacterium
TGATTAATGTGGGTTATTTAATGATTTTGACCAAATCCCACATGGGCAGAAACACCCCCAGGGCCAGAATAAAGACCAATACCGCCACCCCGGTGATCAAGATGGGCTCGATCGAGGCACTCAGGTTTTTTAGCTCGTACTCCACCTCGCGTTCGTAATAATCGGCGACGTTCTCCATCAGGTTGTCGACGGCGCCGCTTTCCTCGCCGACCGAGATCATCTGGATTACCAGCGGGGGGAATAAGCCGGTGGCCGCTGCCGTACGGGTGATGTTCTCGCCGCGTTCGATGCCATCGCGCATCTGAATAATGCGCTCGCCAATATAGTCGTTATCGACGGCACGACTGATAACCGTCATGCCCTGAATAATCGATACCCCCGCCCGCATCGTGATCGATAACGCCCGGGCGAAGCGTCCGAGGGCGGCATGAAAAATAATTTTTCCGATTACCGGTATGCGTAATTTGAGCTTGTGCCAGCGATAACGCCCGCGATCGGTTTTGATGTAGCTGTACACCCAGACTACGGTGGCAATCAGTGCGACCGACAAATAAGGCCAATAGGCCAAGGTAAAAGAGGAAGTCGCCATCAACACCCTGGTTGCCCAAGGCAATTCAATGTTAAACCCGGAGTAGACCTTGGCGAAGGCCGGTACTACCCAGATATTAATAACGACAAAGGCCATGGCCAGGGCTATCAGCACAAACACCGGATAGCGCATGGCCGACTTGATTTGTCCACGCGTGGTTTTTTCCAGCTCCAGGTATTTGGCCATTTGCAAAAAGGCCTCGGCCAGGGTACCGGTGGTTTCGCCAACCTGGATCATACTGAGGTACAGTGAAGAAAAGACCTTGGGGTGGCGTCGCAGGGAGCTGGATAAATCGAGACCGGCATCCAGACTTTCGTGCAAGTTAGCCAGCACCTTGGCCAGGGCCGGGTTATGGGTCGATTCCTGCAGCCCACGGAAGGCCTGCATAATCGGTACCCCGGCATTGAGCAGAGTGTACATCTGCCGGCTGAAAAGAATGAGATCGGTCAACTCAACCTTGCCACTACCGATTTGCATGGACAACAGGCCCATGACGTCATGACCGGCGTGGGCCTCGGCAATCTCTACCGGGGTGATACCGCTGTTAAACAGTTGGTTGGCGACGGCATCGCTGGTGCTGGCCTCAATTTGCCCGGTGACCGACTCACCGCGCTGGTTACGGCCCTTGTAATGGAATGCCGTCACGATTAATCGATCCGGTTGTCTTCCATGCCGTAGGTGGCGCGTACCACCTGGTCCATGGTCGTGACGCCTGCGGCCGCCAGTTCAATGGCGCTCCGCCGTAATGGCTGGTAGCCCTCCTGGGCCCGGGCGGCTTCGGCAAACACCATGGGATCGCTGCTGTGCAGGGCGGTGACAAGGGCATCATCCATATACAGCATCTCAAACAGGGCGATACGCCCCTGATAACCGGTGTTGTTGCAGTGGGTGCAACCGGTGCCGTGCCTGAATTGTATGTCTTCAGGGTCCTTGCCCAACTCATTCTGGACAATTGCCTTCATACGGGCATCCAGCAGGTGTGTCTCGGCACAATTTTCACAAATCTTTCGTACCAAACGTTGTGACAAAATACACCGTAAGGCCGCGGCAATCATATAGGGTTCAATACCCATATCGATTAAACGGATGGCGGTAGAGATGGCGTCGTTGGTGTGTAAGGTGGAAAATACCAAATGACCGGTCATGGAGGCGCGCAGGCCAATCTCGGCAGTCTCATGATCGCGCATTTCGCCAACCAGGACGATATCCGGGTCTTGACGCAGGATACTGCGCAGCACCCGGCTGAAGGTCAGTTCTATGCGCGGATTGACCTGAACCTGATTGATGCCATGGAGACGATACTCCACCGGATCCTCGACCGTGATGATTTTCGTTGTCGTACGGTTGAGTTCATTCAAGGCGCTGTACAAGGTCGTGGTTTTACCGCTGCCGGTGGGTCCGGTGACCAACACCATACCAAAAGGGGCCTGGATCAGGTTGCGGAACCGGTTCAGATCTTCGGTCTTAAAACCCAATTGATCCAGATTCAACACCCCGGCGGTGGGATTGAGGAGACGCATGACCGCCGACTCGCCGTACTGCGTTGGCATGGTCGACAAGCGAACATCGATAGTGGTGTTGCGCACACGGACATTGCAACGCCCATCTTGCGGCAGACGTTTTTCCGAGATATCGAGTCCGGCCATCAGTTTCAACCGTAACACCAGGGCACTGGCGATGCGCATGTCGGCCGTGGTCTGCACCCGCAGCACACCGTCCAGACGAAAACGAATCCTTAGTTCATTTTCATCCGGTTCAATATGAATATCCGAGGCATTAATCTGGGTGGCATCCTCAAACAAGCTTTGCAGCAGTTTAACGACAGGCGCATCGGTCAGGGTTTCGTCTTCGGCCAGCTGACCGATGTCGATATCATAGGCCGTGAGGGCCTGTTCCAGCTCGGTGGCGAGGCCACTGATTTCCTCGGTCTTTCGATAGACCCGGTCGATGGTTTTGAGTAACTCCGATTCATTAACGATGGCCAGTTGTAACGGTCGCCGTAACACCCGGCTCAACTCGTCATATGCAAAGATGTCGGTGGGGTCGGTCATGCCAATCAACAATCCACTGCTGTCTTCTTTTAAGGCAATGACACGGAAGCGACGGGCATGGGTCTCCGGGATCAGGCGAACAATCTCGGGTTTGTATTGGTAGCGCTTTAGATCTATATGAGGAATATTCAGTTGGCGGGACAGGACCTCAAGCAACTGATCCTCGGTGATGTAACCGTTCTCAATCAACACCCGCCCAAGTTTACGGCCACTCTTTCTCTGTTCCGCCAACGCATGCTTGAGTTGCTCTTCAGATATCGCCTTTTGCGATACCAGTAAATCGCCGAGCCGAATTTTTTTTGGTCTCGCTGCCGTTACTGTAGCCATGGTCTGCCCTTAGATTGCGTTTTCATACCCTAAATCTAGTATAATATTCAGCGATGCAAGTGTTTTTTACGAATTTT
>CAJVXG010000183.1 GCA_913009215.1 uncultured Gammaproteobacteria bacterium
ACCGGTTGGGGCGACCAGCAGGCCGATATGCAAATGATCCTGCGTAACCGCCGGGGCCAGGAGAGCCGGCGCGCCATCCGTACCCGCACACTCGAAGTGCAGGGCGACGGGGACAAGGGCCTGACCATCTTCGATACGCCCTATGACATCAAGGGCACGGCCTTCTTAAGTTTTACCCACGCGATCCGGCCCGACGATCAATGGCTGTATCTGCCGGCGTTGAAACGCGTCAAGCGCATCGCCTCAAGCAACAAGTCGGGGCCATTCATGGGTAGCGAGTTCGCCTACGAAGACCTCACCTCACAGGAAGTCGCCAAGTACACGTACAAGTGGCTGCGGGATAAAAAGCTGGACGGGCGCGACGCCTTCGTTATCGAGCGTTATCCCGCCTACAAGTACTCGGGCTACACGCGGCAGGTGGTGTGGGTGGACAAGATCATCTACCAGCCACTCAAGATTGTGTATTACGACCGTAAGAACGTCGTGCTTAAGACCCTGACCTTTCATGATTACAAGCAGTACCTCAACAAATACTGGCGCGCTGACCGCATGGAGATGGTCAACCACCAAACCGGCAAGAGCACGACGTTGGTCTGGAAGAACTATCGCTTAAAGACGGGACTCACCAGCCGCAACTTCAATCGTAACAGTTTGAAACGCGTGCGCTGACATACTGCCTTGGCGCTGGCTGATGAATGGACGGGTTACGTAGCTGTGGAATTTTGCGGCATCACCCAGGATGCGCAGACAACTCCAAAGCTACTTTGTTGACCAACTATGTACATCTTTTGATTACGTATCGTCATAGGGAGTGAGCCATGCAAAAACTGATACTACTCGTTCCGGCCTACGCCCGTTGGGTCTCCCGATGGCGTTGGCCGGTCTTGATCGTATTTCTGCTGGTCGCCGGCATTGCCGGTTTTGGTACTCGTTATCAGGAGTTCTCCGCCGATTACAAGGTCTACTTCGGCAAAGACAATCCCGATCTGATCGCCTTTGAGAATTTTGAGAACACATACACCAATACTGAAAATATTATTATTGTCCTCCAGCCCAAAGACAAAAACGTCTTCACCCGCAAAACCCTGGGGATCGTCAAGCGGTTGACCGGGAAGGCCTGGAAAATCCCCTATAGCATCCGGGTCGACTCCATCACTAATTTTCAGCACACCGAGGCCAAAGGCGACGACTTGACCGTGGCCGATCTGGTCGCTGATCCCAAAGACCTGTCCGATGCCCGCCTGGCCAGGATCAAGGCCGTGGCGCTGAATGAACCGGCATTGGTGAAACGTCTGATCGCGAAGGATGGCGCTACCGCCGGTGTGTCGATCACACTGCAGTTTCCCGGCAAGGACCACACCCAACATTTTCCCGAGTCGGTGAACTATGCCGAGAAAATGGTAACGGATTTGCGCACCGCCCACCCCGACCTGACAGTGGCATTGACCGGTATCGCCGTCTTCAGTACCACCGAGATTCAAGTCAGTGAGTCAGATTCATACACATTGTTACCAGTGATGTTCGGTTTGATGATTGTATTCCTGCTCATATTCTTACGCTCCGTCTCCGGCACCATTGCGACGCTGGTGGTGGTAAGCTTGTCGGCGGCAACAGCCGTCGGACTGATGTCCTGGATGGGCATAAAGATGAATGCATCGACTGCGCTGGCGCCGATTATTATTCTCACCATCGCCATCGCCGACAGTGTGCACATTCTGCTGACCGTCTTCCAGGAGATGCGTGCCGGTCGTTCAAAGCAAGACGCCCTGGTGGAAAGCCTGCGCATCAACGCGGAGCCGGTGTTTCTGACCAGTCTCACCACCACCATTGGATTCTTAAGTCTCAATTTCTCGGATTCACCGCCGTTTCATGCGCTCGGTAACATCACCGCCATCGGTGTGGTTGCGGCATGGGTGTTTTCGATGACCGTGTTACCAGCACTGGTAGCGATACTGCCTCTTAGGATCAAGCCTCGCGCCGAAGGCCGGCGTTTGCCCATGGACCGGTTCGGTGATTTCGTGGTCAGCCGGCGCAGGCCGCTGTTATGGGGCATGATTGCTTTGACGCTCATTTCTATATCCTTCATTCCACGCCTCGAATTAGATGACCGGTTTGTCGAATGGTTTGATAAATCCATTCCATTTCGCGCCGATACCGATTTCGCCACGGCCAACCTCACCGGCCCTTATGTGTTGGAGTTCTCGATCGGCAGCGGCGAGCCTGGTGGTATCTCTGAGCCCGCCTACCTGAAACGGCTTGAGACATTCTCGACATGGTTGCGTGCCCAGCCCGAGGTCGCCCACGTCAATAGCTTTACCGATATCATGAAACGGTTGAACAAGTCCATGCACGGTGACGACCCGGGTTGGTACCGCCTGCCCAACCGGCGCAACCTGGCGGCGCAGTATCTCCTGCTCTACGAGATGTCATTGCCTTATGGGCTCGATCTCAACAGCCAGATAAACCTGGACAAGTCGGCGACCCGGTTGACGGTGATCCTGGATACCCTCCCGCAAAAACAAATTCTCGAGGTGATCGACCGGGCCGAGGCCTGGCAGGCGGCTAATATGCCACCGCAAATGCAGGCCAAGGCGACGGGCACCATTGTCATGTTCGTGCGTCTCGCGATTCGCAATATCATCAGCATGCTGAGTGGCACGGCCCTGGCCTTTCTGCTGATCTCCGCGACCCTCATCGTCGCGTTGCGCAGCTTTCGGCTGGGCCTGATCAGCCTGATTCCGAACTTTATCCCGGTGCTGATCACCTTTGGGCTGTGGGGAATTTTCGTCGGCGAGATCGGCATCATCGCCTCCATGATCACAGCCACCAGCCTGGGCCTGATCGTCGACGACACCGTCCACATTCTCAGTAAATACAACCGGGCGCGGCGCGAGCACGGCATGGGTACCCATGATGCCGTTCGTTTCACGTTCTCGCATGTGGGTACGGCCCTGTGGATGACCACGCTGGTCTTGATCGCCGGTTTCGCAGTACTGGCCTCGTCCAGCTTCAAGCTCAACGTGGACCTGGG
>CAJVXG010000184.1 GCA_913009215.1 uncultured Gammaproteobacteria bacterium
TAAAAGGACGTCAGGATTTCCTGGTATTGGCGGTCCAGTTTTTCCACCGACATGCCTTCCGGTGACCAGACGAAATTCATGCCGTTCATTTTTTCCCAGTGGTCATCGCGGATGTTGGTGCCGTATAAATCGCGATAGATCGGTGAACCGGGATAAGGGGTGAATTTGCTCAGGTTCATAATGGTCATGGGGATGCGACGGACAAAGTCCTTGGTTTTCTGGATAGTGCTCTCATTTTCCCCCGGGTAGCCCAGCATGAACAGGCCCTTGGTGCGAATGCCGGCCTCGGCCGTCCATTTAATGGCCTGTTCCGAGTCCTCGACACAGGCGGACTTGTCCATTTTTTGTAACATCTCGTTCGATCCGGTCTCGAGGCCGAAGCTGATCTCCCAGCAACCGGCCTGTTGCATCAGTTTCAGGATATCGGGTTTCACCGTGTCGACCCGGGCAGTGCAGGTCCAGGTCATTTCCAGCCCGCTTTCCAGAATGCGGTTACAAAGATCGGCGGTGCGGACCTTGCTGGCCAGGAACAGGTCATCGACGAATAGTACGTGGCGAACGCCATAGGTATCGTGCAAATGTGTCATCATATTAAATACCGCTTCTGGCGAGTAATGTCGCACCTTGGCGCCGAAGGTGGAGGTGTCACAAAAGCGGCAATGAAACGGACAACCGCGCGAAGCAGCGATAGTGGCGACGGGCCCGCGCGGGTAATCGTAGATCGCCGGTTTGTAGGCATGCGGGAAATTGGGCAACAGGTCCCAGGCCGGCATTGGCAAATCGTCCAGCACCTTGTCCGGGGCGATTCCCGGAGTGCGATGTATCATACCGTTGTCACGAAACAGGATGCTGGGAACGGTTTTTAAATCTTTGTTGTTCTCGATGGCATTGAGCAGGTCCATCAGGATGCGTTCACCCTCACCGACGACGGCAAAATCGAATTCGTCAAAACGGGAGATGGTCTCTTTACCCATAGAGGCAATATGGGGGCCACCAACAATAATAGTGGTACTGGGCAAGGTTTCTTTGACCTTGCGGGCGATGGTGGCGGCGCCCCAGACACCGACGGTGAAAAGCGTAATGCCGACGTAGTCCGGCGCCTCGGCAATGACCATATCCGCCACCCCATCGGTATTGAGATCCATGATATCGCTTTCAATAATCGAGGGCTCAAAATCGTGTAGACGTACTTCAGACGCCAGATGCAGCAGGCCTAATGACGGCGAGCGATTGGCGATGTGTTTTATAAATTCATAACCTGGCGCAACGCGCTCGTAGGGTGGATTAATGAATATGATTTTTTTTGGCATCGGGGTTTATTTATTACATTTCTGCAATACTACGTGAGCATATATCTTTTTGTTGTTTGTGCTGTGCCGCCAGATTCTTTCGCCAGCTCCAGATCCAGGTAATATAGTAAATCATTTTGAATCTCCGAGGGTTGTGTCCCTGCAGCTTACTGCGAATGCTGTCATTCCGGCATGTTTTTGGCCGGAATCCAGTGGCTTGTTTGTGGACACCGGCTTGACGTACAGGATGTGCTAATACTGCGGAGGCCACGGCTGGCCGAGAGCAGTGACGCCGGTGTGACGTGATACTATTTTAATACCCCGTCCGCTTGCGACGGGGTAGTTTATTATAAATAATGGTCGGCGTATCGGTATGTCGTGAAACAGGTCGCTGACCAACAAGAGAAGCACGGCCTCTGGCGGTCGATACCACGGATAACAAGATATGGCACAGCTACGGCAGGACCGGCCGCCTCGCCGACCCTCATCATCGATCAGCATGGCCGCATTGTCCTGAAACAGCCCTGGGGCTATCTCAAGGAAGCCAGCAAGGTGCTGGGACTGCTGGCCAAAAAGGGGCAAAAGAGGGGGAGTAGTGCCACCATTGCCGGTGTTTATCATAATATATGGCCCCCGGGAGTGGCAATAACCATGACTTTTCTGTATAAATTCGGGGCTTGCCTGGTCCCGATTTTTACAGAGGTCAATGATGTCACAGAATACTGCGCTTGAGAACGAGGTCGCCGCATTAATCGTCGAGGCGCTTAACCTGGAGCAAGAGCCCGGAAGCATAGAGCCGGAGGCAGCGCTATTTGGTGAGGGCCTGGGCCTGGACTCCATTGATGCCCTGGAGCTTGCCGTGGCCCTGTCGCAACAATACGGTTTGCAGTTGCGGGCCGACGATGAGAATAATAAAAAGGTATTTTCATCCCTGCGTGAACTGAGCGCCTATGTCGAAGCCCACCGCAGCAAGTAGCAGGGTGTGACTTCCCGTTCATTTACCACTCTTTTTGTCTCTATCGGCTATCCGGTCGCCCTGCACATTACCATTTTACTGAAGAAACCGGCGATCGGTTTTATGGTCATGCTGGCCGTGTTGGCGGTCCACTTGATGTTCATTATTCTCGGGCTGAGAAAAAGTACCTATATTAAAGTCTGTCTTGGTATCGCTATGCTGGCTCCATTTTCCATACTGGTTTATGTGGCGCGTACCTTCGGGTCAGCCTATCCGTTGTTTATACCGCCACTCGTTATTAATGCCTTTTTGTTTGTATTTTTTATCAGGACCTTGCTGCCTGGCCATACGCCGCTTATTTCCAGTATCAGTAAAGTCATGCATGACAAGTCCCTGCCTGAACTGGACCGCTACACCAGGAAACTGACCCTGATATGGTCGCTGTTTTTCGCCGTTATGTTTCTGGAATCCTTGTTATTGTCGATATTCGCACCGCTTGAGGTATGGTCCCTGTTTACCAATATTTTGAATTATATTTTTATTTTATTACTGGTGGTCGGTGAATATGTTTTCCGTATCTATTATTTCCCAGACATCAAACACAGTTCGCCGATTCGCGTTATTATTCATATGGTCAAACATGGCTTTGTCTCTTCAATGAGGGCAAAATGAATATGGGTCAACAGCAACAAACGCCAGGCTATTCCGGAAAGATGCTGCCCCTGACCGGCGGCTTTGTTGCTGGCGATACGGTTTCCTGGCGCCATGG
>CAJVXG010000185.1 GCA_913009215.1 uncultured Gammaproteobacteria bacterium
ATCCGGGCTTTTATCTTGGTAATCCTGGAAAGATCCTGGCCTTCTGGGATGGCGGCATGTCCTTTCATGGCGGTCTACTGGGTGTGTCACTGGCTATGTGGTGGTATGCACGCAAATCAAATCGCAGCTTCCTTGCGGTGGCCGATTTTCTGGCGCCACTGACTCCTTTGGGGCTGGCTGCCGGTCGTTTTGGTAATTTTATCAATCAGGAGCTGTGGGGCCGGCCAACAGAGATGCCCTGGGGTATGGTGTTTGAGCGCGCCCATATCAAGGCACAGCAATTGGGTTATGGTACCGACCCCGGCATGGTGGCGCGGCACCCGACCCAGCTTTATGAGTTTGCGCTCGAAGGCGTGGCGCTGTTTATTCTGTTGTGGTTCTATTCTGCGAAGCCCCGCGCCACCGGTTCCGTATTGGCCCTGTCCCTGATCGGTTATAGTGTCGCACGTTTTACCGTTGAGTTTTTCCGCCAACCCGATGCCCATATTGGTTACCTTGCCTTCGGCTGGCTGACCATGGGGCAGCTATTGACTATACCCATGATCCTGGTTGGTATTTGGCTGTTCTGGCATGCCAATCGTTTTTATACCGAGAAAACTATTACGCATAACTAATCAAGGAATAAATCCTCTCTGATAATTTGATGGTAGACCCTTGCTGTCATTTATGATATCGCTGCTTTATTCGTCATCCCGGATCAGTTGCAATCGTTCCAGATTATTATCCAGACCCAGTTTTAACCGAAAAGTGATCGGCCGGCAGCAGACATAACAATCTTCGATGTACTCCTGATCGCCGGCAGAGGTATCCACTGTCGTTTCAAAGGCTTCGCCGCAATAAGGGCAATGAACGATCTCGAGTTGCGTCACAATGGCTGTAGTCCTTGTTACCAAGGGATTATTTATATAATAAGAAAATTAAGCGCTTGCCTCAAAGCAGCAGATGTTCTATGGTATGAGAACAAAATGAGAACATCTGATGCTGACCGATCGCCAACGCCAAATCTATGATTTTATTAGCCATTATGTGGAAAAATACGGCTATGCGCCGAAATTACGGGAGATTGGCGAACATTTCGATATAAATTCCCGGGGTACGGTACATCGCCATTTGCGTGCCCTGGAAGAGACCGGCCTGATCACGGTTGAACCCGATCGTGCCCGCGGTATTCGTTTGCAGGCCGAGCAACCGGACCGGTTACAAAATAGCTACACGCTGCCCCTGCTCGGCAAGATCGCGGCTGGTTTGCCGATTGAAGCCATTCCCGGCGAAGACCATATTGATCTCAGCGAATTCTTTATACGCCCCAATCGTTTTGTGTTGCGGGTCCAGGGCGAGTCCATGATCGAAGACGGTATTCTTGATGGTGACATGGTGGTGGTGGAGCATTGCAGCAGCGCGGGTAATGGCGAGATCGTGGTTGCCCTGATCGATCTTGAAGAAGCCACCTTAAAGCGTATCCAGCATAACGAAGACAAGAGCATTACCTTGCACCCGGCCAACAGCACCATGAAGCCGTTGCGCTATAGTTCCGAGCGGGTGCAAATTCAGGGTGTGGTTGTTGGCCAGTTTCGGGCGTATCGCTAGCCATGGGCGCTATTGCCTGTTACTGGCCGAGGGCCATTATTCACATCGACATGAACGCGTTTTTTGCTTCCATTGAGCAGCGCGATTTCCCGGAGTTGCGTGGCAAGCCGGTCGGGGTCACCAATGGCGATGCCGGCACGACGCTGATCACATCTTCGTACGAGGCGCGGGCCTATGGTATCAGGACCGGCATGCGTATTTACGAGGCCCGTGAGCGTTGCCCGGATATAATCAAGCGCCCGGCGCGCCCCAGGGTGTATGCCCGCGTCTCGACCAGGATCATGCATGCCCTGGAGCGTATTACCCCCGATATCGAGGTCTTTAGTGTCGATGAGGCCTTCCTCGATGTCACCCATTGTCAGCGCTTACACGGTAGCCCGGAGCATATCGCCCGTATGGTGCAGGCCGTGGTGCACCAGGCCAGTGATGGCCTGCCCTGTTCGGTGGGCGCCTCGGGCGACAAGATTACGGCCAAGTATGCCTCTGCTGTCAAAAAGCCCAGCGGCATTACGATTATCCCGCCATGGGAGAGGCAGAGTCGTTTGCGCGATGTGCCGGTGGAAAAGATTTGCGGTATTGGCCCGGCCATTACCGAATTTCTCAAACTGTACGGGGCCCATACTTGTGGCGATGTCGCCAATATGCCGATGACCATTCTGGCGCGGCGCTATGGTGTGGTCGGTAAGCGCATCTGGTTGATGTGCCAGGGCAAGGACACCGATCCTTTGGAGCAGGAGGTGGCGCCACCAAAGTCTGTCGGCCACGGCAAGGTACTGCCACCGAAAACCACCAGCAAGCGCACCATCCTGACTTATTTGCGCCATATGTGCGAGAAGGTGGCGAGCCGCTTACGTCGTTTCGATACGCAGCCTGGCCGTTTATTTATTGGCTTGCGTTGTGCCGGTTCTGGAAAAAAGATCAAGCAAGTGTTCCCCCTGCAATATGGTCTGGCAGACGGAAAGAATTTCTTTGAGCTGGCAAGGCAATGTGTACAGGCCCGCTGGCAGGGTCAGGCCATCACCCATGTGCAGGTTACCGCAACGCACCTGAAGAGCAACAGCGGTCAAATGGAACTGTTTGCCCCGGACAATGTATTGGCGGCGCAGCGTTTTAATGCCCTGGACGGTATTAATAACAAGTACGGTGAATTTACCGTGGCGCCATCTACATTGCTGGATCGTTCGGAGATGCCCAATGTCATTGCCCCGGCCTGGCGCCCAACCGGCCATCGGCAGCATATTGATTAAATACATCTCTGTATTTAACCTTGTCAGGCGCACTAACGTACATGGATGTACTAATACTGCGAGTGCAGGGATGCACAGGAGCAGTGACGTGCGTCCAATTCTGCTCCCGGCAGAATTGTCCGGATTAGGGCTTTAAGCAGGAATGTAGGAATGGCGCATGGACGCGCAGCTTGCC
>CAJVXG010000186.1 GCA_913009215.1 uncultured Gammaproteobacteria bacterium
ATAAAGTACGATCAGCCTGGGCCCGGGTGGCGCGCACTGCCGGTCCCTTACGGGCATTGAGGATACGGAACTGGATACCGCTCCGGTCGATGGCGCGGGCCATAATGCCGCCCAGGGCATCGATCTCTTTCACCAAATGGCCCTTGCCGATGCCGCCAATGGCCGGGTTGCAGCTCATTTGGCCAATGGTCTCAATATTGTGAGTCAATAATAAGGTACGGCAACCCATACGGGCGCTGGCCGCCGCCGCCTCAGTGCCGGCATGGCCGCCGCCAATCACTATGACCTCGAAATCCTGCTGGTGAAACATGTTAGACACTATAGCCTACAAGCCAAAGGGCACGTATTGTACAGTTTGCCCTGCAAAACTACCAAGTCAGAATAGTTTCCGTCAGCCCATGCCCCAATCTGCACTTTTTGCCTGCAAAAACACAATTTATTGCCTATGATTACAATGAGAAAGATTTGGACTTGGCAGTGCACATGGACACCACTGAAAACAAAAATATCCAGGAGGGCGCTCCCACCAGAGCAGACCGGATTCTGGTCGTGGACGATTCGGATGGTATCCGCGACACCCTGTCGATCACCCTGGAAAGAGAGGGCTATACGGTCACCACAACCGGTGACGCCAACGAGGCCCAGGACCTGATTGGGGCCAACCGCTTTGACCTGATCCTGCTGGATGTGAAGCTGCCGGGGGGCATCGGTGGGCTCGATATCCTGGGCACTATTCGCAAGCAGTACTCATTGCTGGATTTACCGGTGGTCATGATCTCCGGCTCAAGTGAATCCGACACCGTGGTCGCGGCGCTACAAGCGGGTGCCAACGATTACCTGGTTAAGCCGCTGGATATGCATGGCGTTCGTGCACGTATCAAGACCCAGCTTACCCTGAGACACTTCAAGGAATTAAACGACCGCTTCCTGCGGACCGCGAGCCACGACTTGAAAAAACCGGTGATGCTTATGCTCGACATCGCCCAACAACTCAAAGAGCACTGTCCTCCGGGTACGGCCATGACCGGGGACGATCACTCCTCTTTGGCCTTGCTAATCGAGTCTGGTGAGTATATGCAGAAAATCATTAGTGAATTTCTTGACCTCAGTTCGATTCAAAGCGGGCAATTCCCGATAAGCAAGACCACCACCGACCTGGGGGCGATTGTGCGTCAGGCGGTGGCACGCAATTCCGGGTATGCCAAAAGCAAAGACATGACGCTGGGACTGAAATTTTTAAGTGACCTGCCATTGATCGTTGCCGATGAGACCCGAATCATGCAAGTGCTGGATAATTTCATTGGTAATGCTATTAAATTTTGTCCCGCAAAAAGCCGTATCATCGTTACTACCAAAAACGATGGGGCATGGCTGGTTTGCGAAATCAGCGATAACGGTCCCGGTATCGCTGATGGGGATATGGACAAGCTCTTTGTCGAGTACGCCAAGATACAAAACCGTCCAACGGGTAAAGAAAAAAGCTCTGGTCTGGGTCTGTCCATTTGTAAGGAGCTAATCCTGCTTCACGATGGCGAAGTCGGTGCCGATAATAATCCCGGCGGAGGGGCGCGATTCTGGTTTCGATTGCCAATTACGACAAAGACCTCAAAATCATGCTCGTGAAATATATTCGCACTATATAGCCTGTAAATCAAAGGGCGTGTATTGTATAACGTATTAATCAATAAAATATCAGCCCGCCGTATCTCGCCGGGAATTTTATTGGTGAAACAAATTGCATGCCTGTGATGCACCAATTCCCCGACAAACGTACCGGTTCCGGCGTTTAAAATGGTGCACAAATGAATGAAATCGTTTTACCATGTCCCCGTTACCCAAAACAATACAAGGAAACCACTATGGAGCAAACCTATACCGGTGTCAGCCAGCAACCGGCAACGAGAAGCGGGGGACTGGACAAAACCATAATGAATTTAATTTTGAAGATCGTGCAATCCTTCGGGTATATCGTTGGACCAACCCTGGTGGCACTGAATCTGTTCAGTTTTATACCCGGGCGTCGCGGTTACTTTTACAGTACAGCCGCCGAGTGGGGCATTGCCGTTGGCGTGTTCCTGATTATGCTTGCCGTTGTCAGCAAGTATTGGCGTAAATAATTTCAGATCCGTCTCCGGCTTTGGGTGATCGGCATCACCTAAAGCCGGAAACTGAGCTGTTCCAGCACCGCCATCAAGAATACCGGCAGCAGTATCAGGACTACGGTTTGCTTTGGCAAATCAGACACGATACATTCATTTCACAGCACCACCAAATTTAATTACCTTGCCTCCATAAACAGGCTAACAATTAATTATGTCGAAAGGATTATCGTACTTTGTTGCCGCGTTGATATTTTTCAGCCCATCGCAATCTGCCCGGGCTGAAGACGCCAAGGCCATCGTCAAGGCCGCAATCGAGTACTGGCGCGCCAGCTCTTCCTATGGTGTATTCGATATGACCATCCACCGCCCCGACTGGCAGCGCACCATGACCTTGCGCAGCTGGACCAAAGGCAGCGATCGCTCACTAACCCGCGTCATCGCACCGAAGAAAGACGCCGGCAACGGTACCCTGTTGGTCAAAAAACGCATGTGGCAGTACTCACCGAAGATCAACCGCATCATCAAGATTCCGGCTAGCATGATGAATCAAAGCTGGATGGGTTCGGATTTTTCCAATAACGACATTTCCAAGGCCGATGACCTGATTGACCAGTATCACCACAAGCTACTGAAGAAACACAAAAAGGCCGGTCATACCGTTTATGTCATTCAGGCGATCCCCATGGATGACGCACCGGTAGTGTGGGGCAAGGAAATAGTGCACATTCGTGATGATTATCTGATACTTCAACACGACTTCTATGATCAAGATGGCAGGCTGGTGAAAAAAATGGTGACCTTGCGGATTAAAAAAATGGGTGGCCGCAATGTGGCCGCAAGGCAGCGCATGCAAAAGATCGACAAGCCCGGGGAATGGACCGAGGTCGTGGTCAAAAACATACGT
>CAJVXG010000187.1 GCA_913009215.1 uncultured Gammaproteobacteria bacterium
GGAAATGGCGAAATGGCCGTCGGATGATTATGGGTTTCCACTTTCATCAGTATCGGGATGGCTTCTTCCTGATAACCATAAACCTTGCTTGCTGCGTCGACAAAGAAACGCTGACCCTTGGCACCAGCAATAACCGAGGCATTGTCCTTGTAGGCCACCAATGTATCCCTGGGGTTTTGTTCGTGCGTATGCCGAATCATCTGGAACAGGGACTGCTTTTGTTTCTTGCCATCAATAACCCAGTCGGCATTAAATATCTTGTGCCGGCAGTGCTCTGAATTGGCCTGGGCAAACATCATTAACTCAATGTCGGTCGGGTTGCGTTGCAACTTCTGGAAGTTTTCCAGTAAATAATCGATCTCGTCATCGGCCAGCGCCAACCCTAAGCTCGAGTTGGCGGACAACAAGGCGTCTTTTCCGCCCTGCAAAACATCAACAATGGATAATGTTGCCGGCTCGTCTTCAATAAATAACTTGTCGGCCTGGGCAAAATCCGCCAACACATTCTCGGTCATACGATCGTAAACAAGGGGTATGATACTTTCCCGCTCTGCGGCGCTCAGTCTTTCCTCGCCGGATTTGGCAAAATACCAGCAAACGCCACGCTCAATACGCTCAATACCTGCAAGATTACAAAGATGGGCAATATCGGTAGCCTTGCTGGACCAGGGGGATATTGTGCCCAGGCGCGGGATGACCAACAGGAAATCGCCCGACTGTTCTTTGCTGGAAGACGCCGGGCCATAGGTCAGTAATTTCTGTAGTCGTTGATCTTCCTCATCCGTCAACGCCCGGGAAATAGCTACGAAATGCCAATAGTCAGCATTGACGTGCTCTAACGACGGTACTCTGGACTGTAGTTCACTGAGCAACCTTGCTTGACGAAATGGTGACAAGGCCGGAGAACCACGATAGCGCAAAACCCTGATGACATCACTAATGCTCATTCAAGACTTTCCTGATAACAACAGTATCTAGAAAACACGGGACAGGGTCCGCCATGGAGACACCCGGTCCTGGCTGGCAATCTGTATCGTTTCTTCCGCCCATCCTGTGGCAGAAGACAAGGTATCTCGCACCAACGTTGGCATATTATTCTTCTCGCTCAAATGTGCGGCCACGAAGTATTGCAAACGACTGCAATCAATAGATCGAAGAATATCAGCCGCACTATCGTTATCCAGGTGACCCATTTGCCCTGCCACCCTTTGTTTCAGACTCTTCGGGTAGTCGCTGTTCTGCAACATCTTCTGATCGTGATTACATTCCAGAGCCAGGGCATCACAACCGGATATCAAGGATTCAATTTCTGCACTGCTGCTGCCGGTATCCGTCAATACAGCAAAACGATACTGCCCATCGCCTATCACAAACTGGCAAGGCTGTCTGGCATCATGCCTCAAAGGTATCGGGGTGATATCCAGATTCTGGATAGAAAATGAATTACCAGGATCAAAAAAATTCAGTGTCGGTATGTCTCCCAGACGATGCCGGGCTGCCTCATAGGTTCCCGGTGTCATCCATACCGGTACCTGGTAGCGTCGCGCGTACACTCCAACCCCGGCAATATGATCACTATGCTCATGGGTCACCAGGATGGCATCAATGGCATCGGGCGCCTGTTGTAGAAAACCAAGACGTGTCACAGTCTCCCTGGTAGAGAAGCCATTGTCCAGCATCAGGCAGGTTTGATTGTGTTCGACCAACAGCGCGTTGCCACGACTGCCACTGCCGAGAAATGCAAATTGCATTCGGTCATTACCGTGTCGATCAGTATCGACCGGTCCTTTTTTATTTCAGTTGTTCGTACAGCAGGCCAAGAATGCGCTTACTGGTTTTGGATTTTTCCGGATCACCCACTTTATTCAGCACGGCCACCTGAGTCCCGGATTCCAGGGGCTTCAGACTAATCTGGTACTGTTCCTTCTCTTTGTCGCGTTTTTTCTTGCGTCGCTTCTTTTTGCCTTCGTATTTTGGATCAATGTAGCGAATATAATAAATACCACGGGAACGATTCCGGTCTTCCACTGTAAATCCTATACGATCAATAGAAATACCGACACGCCGCCAGGCCCGATCCAGATGGTCCTGCAGACTGATCAGGGCGTAACCATTATTATTCTTGTTCATCCTGGCACGCTCTGCTGGCGCCTCTTTCCTGGCAATAATCTGCTTGGACTCCTGCTTGCCAACGCCAAGATAGACCATCAGCAGGCGCATCTTCTCTATCTCCATGCTGACATCGGCCGGTCGCGGCTGCCACTTGGTTGAAATGGAGTCGTCCGAACTGTCAGACGTAACGACTTCTCTCATACCACGATGCGAGATATAGATTTCAGTAACACCGGGTTCACTGGTACGTTCCAGGCGAAAGCGGAACTTGTCACGCGTATCAGTAGAGATCGTGCTCTTGAAAAAATCCCTGATCCTCTTTTTGGCACCCACATTGACCCGAGTTACGATCCAATCGGTTTCGATGATCCCGGCAGCAACGCTCTCCTTGACAATAATCAGACCCATGCTTAACACGAAACTTCGAACCTTGTTCCACAAATCCCCTGGCGCCGCCTTTACTTCCAGCCAACGCAGGTTGCCATTGCGTCGCAGTTTTATGCCTTTAAATTCAGGTAATAGTTGTTTGTTTGCGACAACCTTGACCGCACCAACCCCTCCTTTATGGCCATGGCGACTATATAAAGCGGTTCGCTTACCGGCACCCGGCAAGGCATTGTTCGCTGGTAAACTGGACAGGTCAGGTGGAACTTGCAGTGCCGCGCTAGTCCTGGCGGCTCGATAATTCACTTCCTTGCCTTTTCTCACTCCACCACCACAAGCCGTCAATGCTATAACACTACCGGCCAATAAAGTGGTTAATATAATACGGTTCACTTGCTTCATGTCTACTTACACCCTGGCGTTGCAACGCCGTCAAAAAATTCTATAGTACGCCCGCCGATTGCAGTGCGCTTTTAAGGGCCCCGTGATGTTCTGATGACAACCA
>CAJVXG010000188.1 GCA_913009215.1 uncultured Gammaproteobacteria bacterium
AGACCAGCAACAATGGTGGCCAACGACAAAAAGGTACCGTTCTTCTCCATTAGCGCCATGCGTTCCGGCGACTGGATGGTTTCCATTAATGCGTCATCGACGATTAAATATCCCATCAGGATGGGAATTTGTACGGTAATAAATGTCACAGCCACCAACAATCCAAGACCTATGGTGGCCCAGGGTCCCCAGACCTGATCGTTGTTTTGATGTAATCCCATGTCGGGATAGTGGCCCATACCTAGCCCGCATACTTCATGAAGGGTTCGCGTTCCGGGGCAAGCTGGCAAAGCAGGTTGGACGATCACTCGAAAAAGCATAGCCGTAGCTATGGTTTGAGAGGGATCGTTCAAGATGCGAAGCCAGATCGTTCCTGAACGTGAACAGGACAAAGCGTACTTTTTAAAAACAGCTAAATAAATGCGCTAAATAAATGCTGTTTACGCTTGTATGTTAGCATATTAGACAATAATGAGTCCGCCTTCGTGAAATATGCGGGCTAACCCAGCCATGCCCTGGCATTACGGAACATGCGCAACCATGGGCTATGTTCATCCCAGTCGTCCGGGTGCCAGGAAAAATTGACCGTACGTATCACCCGCTCCGGGTGTGGCATCATGATGGTAAAGCGTCCGTCAGCTGTGGTTACGCTGGCAATGGCTTCTTCGGAGCCGTTCGGATTTTCCGGGTAATGCAGGGTCAGTTGGTGCCGATGATCGGCGTAACGCAGTGCTACCTGCTGGTTGTTGAGAAATTGTTGAACATCCACGCCTGGCTCAAATTCGGCCCTGCCCTCACCATGGGCCACCACCACTGGTATCACGGAACCAGTCATGCCTTGCAGAAAAACAGATTCGCTGACAGGCACATGCACCAGGCAGCTACGGGCCTCAAACTGTTCCGAATAGTTTCGTACAAAGCGGGGCCAATGCTCCGCACCAGGGATCAGCGCCTTAAGATTGGACATCATCTGGCAACCATTACAAACCCCCAGGGCAATGGTATCCTTGCGCTCAAAATACTGGCTGAATTCATCCCGTGCACGGTCATTAAACAGTATTGATTTGGCCCACCCCTCTCCGGCGCCCAGAACGTCACCGAAGGAAAAACCGCCACAGGCGACCAGGGCATTGAATCCGGACAACTGTTGACGACCCTCAATAATATCGCTCATAGTGACATCAATGGCCTGGAAACCGGCACGATCAAATGCCGCGGCCATTTCCAGATGGCCGTTCACCCCCTGCTCGCGCAACACCGCGATTACCGGTGGCGACCCTTTTTTGACAAAAGGAGCGGCAACGTCTTCACTGGCATCAAAGGTCAACTTGACACTGAGCCCCGGGTCCTGCCGGTCCAGTATGTTCTCAAACTCCTGTTCCGCACAAAGGGGATTGTCGCGTAACGACTGGATACGGTAACTGGTTTCAGCCCAAAGTTGTTGCAAACTGCTCAACTCCTGACGATAGACCAACCTCGAATTATCAACAATAGTGATGGCATCGTCACTGGCAAGCTGACCGATAATATGCGTCTGTCGTTTCAGGCCGGCCTTTTGTATGGCGCCCAGGATGCCATTGCGATGTTTTCTCGGCACCTGTAACACCGCACCAAGCTCTTCATTAAACAACGCCGCTACAGCATCGCGGCCAAGCGAGCTAATATCAATCTCAAGACCGGCGCGGCCGGCAAAGGCCATCTCGCATAAGGTGGTAAACAAACCGCCATCGGAACGGTCATGGTAGGCATAAACAAAACCCAGCTCGTTCAGGGCCTGGATCAAATGGAAGAACAGACGCAGGGTGCGCGGGTCATCGACATCCGGCGCCTTGTTTCCAAGCTGGCCATAAACCTGGGCCAGGGCCGATCCACCCATGCGATTTTTACCTTTACCAAGATCAATCAGGATCAGATCTGTTTCACCAAGATCGGTGCGCAGCTGCGGGGTCAAGGTCTTGCGCACGTCCGTCACCGGTGCAAAGGCGGTCACGATCAGGGACAAGGGCGCCGTCACCGAATGTTGTTTACCCTCCTTGTTCTGCCAAACTGTGTGCATAGACATGGAATCCTTGCCCACAGGAATCGATATCCCAAGCGCCGGACATAGCTCCAGTGCCACGGCCTGCACCGTATCAAACAGGGCCGCATCTTCTCCGGGATAACCGGCAGGCGCCATCCAGTTTGCCGATAATTTCACATCGGGTAATTTTTCAATACGACTGGCGGCAATATTAGTCAGCGCCTCACCGATGGCCATGCGGCCACTGGCCGCAGGATTGATCAGGGCCAACGGGGTACGCTCGCCAATGGCCATGGCTTCGCCACCAAAGCCCTGGTAGCTGCTGCTGGTCACGGCAACGTCCGCTACCGGAACCTGCCATGGTCCCACCATTTGTTCACGACAGATCAACCCGGTGACACTGCGATCGCCGATCGTAATCAGAAATGATTTACTGGCGACCGTGGGTAAGCGCAACACCCGTTCCACAGCATCTTTCAGATCAATCGGTCGGGTATCAAAACCCGATAGCTTGCGCTTGATCCGTTTTACATCCCGCAGCATCTTTGGTGGTTTACCGAACAGGATCGACAGATCAAGGTCAATAGGGGTGGCGCGATGCTTTTTCTCATCTTCATTGTCGTGCGGCTTGTTGGCGAAATAGGCGTCCTCAACACGCAAGTGCCGTTCCTTGCTGGCCTCACCCACCACGGCAAAGAGACAGCGTTCCCTCTTGCATATGTCTACAAATTCCCGCAGTTGATCGGCATTAATGGCCATGACGTAACGTTCCTGGGATTCATTGCACCACAATTCCATCGGTGACATGCCACGCTGGTCATTCGGCACTTCGCGTAACTCAAACAAACCGCCGACTTCGGCATCGTTAATCAACTCTGGCAGGGCATTAGACAAACCACCGGCACCGACATCATGGATAGAGAGAATCGGGTTATCTGACCCCATGGCCCAACAGGTATCGATCACCTCCTG
>CAJVXG010000189.1 GCA_913009215.1 uncultured Gammaproteobacteria bacterium
AAGGAAGGTTATGCGGCCGGTATTGTCGTGGAAGCGCGTCTGGACAAGGGTCGCGGCGCCGTCACCACCGCTCTGGTGCAGCGCGGTACCCTGCGCAAAGGCGACATACTGGTGGCAGGTCAGGAATATGGGCGCGTGCGCGCCATGACTGATGAGAATGGCAAGTCTATTGAAGAGGCCGGACCCTCTATCCCGGTAGAGATCCAGGGTCTGGGTGGCGCACCCAATGCTGGCGACGAAGTCATGGTGGTCGAGAATGAACGCAAGGCCAGGGAAATTACCCTGTTTCGTCAGGGCAAACACAAAGAGATCAAACTGGCACGACAACAGGCGGCCAAGCTGTCCAACCTGTTTGAGCAAATGCAAGAGGGTGAGGTACAGAGCCTGAACGTGCTTATCAAGGCCGATGTGCAAGGCTCGGTAGAGGCGCTGACCGATACGCTGGAAAAATTATCCACCGATGAAGTAAAGGTCAAGGTGGTGCACGGTATGGTTGGCGGTATTAATGAATCCGACGTTAATCTGGCGATGGCGGCCAAGGCCGTTATTATCGGTTTTAATGTCCGCGCCGACAGCAGTGCCCGGCAACTGATCGAATCCGAGGAGCTGGATATCCATTACTACAGCGTGATCTACGATGCCGTGAACGACATCAGGGATGCCATGAGTGGGTTGTTGTCACCGGAGATCAAGGAACAGTTCGTTGGTCTTGCCGAGGTGCGCGATGTTTTTCGTTCACCGAAGTTTGGCAATATCGCCGGTTGCTATGTTATTGATGGCATGGTGCGACGTAACAACCCCATCCGCGTGTTGCGTGACAACGTGGTGATTTATGAAGGTGAGCTGGAATCCTTGCGCAGGTTCAAGGACGATGCCAACGAAGTTAAATCCGGTCTCGAGTGCGGTATTGGTGTAAAGAACTACAATGATGTAAAAGTGGGTGACCAGATCGAGGTCTTTGAGAGAATCGAAGTAGCGCGGCACATCTGATCCATGCGAAACCAGCCAGCCGATAGCAGTCGTCCGCTACGTGTAGCGGCACTGATTAAAAAGGAAGTGGCACAGATCCTGAGCCAGGAACTCAATGACCCGCGGTTGGCGGATATTACTATTACGGCGGTCGAAGTCCCCAGGGATCTGGCCTCGGCCAGGGTCTTTTTTACTTCCATGACCGCCGTGGAAAATCCACAACAAATCACCTCTTTACTGAACAAGGCCGCGGGGTTTGTCCGCAGCAGCCTCAAAGGCCGGCTAGAGTTGCGCGGCATTCCAAAATTGCGTTTTTTCTACGATGAATCGATCCAGCGTGGTGACGATATGAATAAATTACTGCACAGCCTGCACCCGGAAGGCGAGTAGTTCGGGTAGTCGAGGAATACACCCCATTGGCCAGAAAACCCAAGAACTGTATCAAGCTGGATGGTATTTTGCCGCTGGACAAACCGGTTGGCATGTCCTCCAACCAGGCCCTGCAACGGGCCAAGCGTATTTTACGCGCCTGCAAGGCCGGTCACACCGGCAGCCTTGATCCCATTGCTACCGGGCTGGTGTTGTTGTGTTTTGGTGAGGCCACCAAGATATCCCAGTTTCTGCTTGAGGCCGATAAACGCTACTGGGTCGATATCAAGCTGGGGCAGACGACCGACAGTTATGACAGCGAGGGCCAGATACTGGAAACGCGTCCGGTAGAGACCGGTCGCCGCAGGATAGAAAAGGCCCTGAGGCAGTTCCAGGGCCGCATTAGCCAGACGCCACCGATGTTTTCCGCCATTAAACAAAATGGTCAACCATTGTACAAACTGGCGCGCCAGGGCATAGAGGTGGAGCGCAAGCCCCGTGAGGTGGAGATCTATGAGATATCAATAGAAGATTTCAGCGAGGATCGACTACGGCTGGAAATCCATTGCAGCAAGGGCACCTATATTCGCTCTTTGGCACATGATTTGGGGCAGATACTGGGTTGTGGCGCCCATGTTGTCGGGTTAAGGAGGCTGCAGGCCGGGTCATTTACCATCGATCAGGCGGTGACTATGGAGACCTTGCAGGAAACCCCCGCAGAAGAGCATGCTGGGCTGCTGCTGCCCGCTGACCAGGCCTTGCTGGACCTGCCGGAGGTGTCCCTGACGTCGCTGGCAACCCATTATTTACTGCAGGGACAGCCGGTTTCGGTGCGTCATTCGCACCCACCGGGCTGGGTACGGCTCTATGCCGAAGGGGCGCAATTCCTGGGTATGGGGCAGGTTCTGGATGACGGCCGGGTGGCGCCCAAGCGCCTGATGCAGACACCGCAAAAGGTTTGAATTTTCAGGAAAATTGGGTTGTGACCGGGGACCTGCGCGGTTAGAATACGCCACTTTTACGAGACTGGTTAAACAGTTGATTCAGAGTTAGAGGGTGATTCATGGCGATGACAGCCGAGAGTAAGGCACAAATTTTAAAGGACTATCAGCTTCAGGCTGATGATACCGGCTCCCCTGAAGTACAGGTGGCGCTGATTTCCGCACGTATTAATGATCTGAGCAAGCACTTTGAAGATCATCCGCACGACCACCATTCGCGTATTGGCCTCCTGCGCATTATTAACCAGCGCCGGAAGCTATTGAGTTATCTTAAGGATAACGATGTTAATCGATATCGTAGCCTGATCGAACGTCTCGGTCTGCGTAAATAGTTTTTTATCTGAATAGAATATACCTGGGGAATACACTTTGGCTAAAGTTACGAAATCGTTTCAGTACGGTGAGCACACCGTTACGCTCGAAACAGGCGAGATAGCTCGTCAGGCAAACGGGGCCGTGATGGCCAGTATGGGTGACACGGTGGTTCTAGTAACCTGTGTTGCATCCAAAGACGCCCAACCGGGCCGTGATTTTTTCCCACTGACCGTCGACTATCAGGAAAAGACCTA
>CAJVXG010000190.1 GCA_913009215.1 uncultured Gammaproteobacteria bacterium
TTAAGTAAGTGCCAATCGGGCCAGTACCCTTTAATAATATACCAGACAAAGCCTGGCAAGAAATGTCATTGGGGTTCATTCTTCACCTCAGCCTACGGGCTTTTTCTAACCACCCCGATCATCCTCCGGGGAAGGCTCATTGCTGAGTTTCGTTACCGGATGATTAAATGGTGTATTCAGGTAGTCGCTACGTGTTTTTTCCGACTCGAAGTAGACCGTCAATATGCCATCGATCACATAAGGATGATGTACTTCGCCCTTGACATCATTACCTGTGATCGGGTCAGTGTGGCTGGTGATGCTGATGGGTTCATGCAGGCGACGACTTTGTTCTTTGTCCCGATCCATGAAGTCACTGGTGTGAAATAATTGTGAACCACTGCTACCGATTGATGCGCCCTGCTTTGTGTCTGTCTTTGTTGATCTGTCCATTGTTCGACCCTCCTGGGGTTAACGAATAAACATTGCGATTCCAATCTGGAATATCCACCACCATGGCTACAATACTTAAATACGGAAACCGGCGACGAATACGATAATTGCTGGATGCTACACGGTTGCACTCCACTGGTTGAGTGAACCGGACAAATCAGAACCTGCTTGGTTGCAAGGATGCTCTGCAACCGTTCTTAACTATAGACTCTTTTCTCCCAGTGCGCCTCATCTGAATTATTTATAATGTTGCCGATGTCGACATACCCATAGGCACCGTGTGGACGTAATACCCGTTGTAAATAAATGGAGTCAAAGAACACTTGGGTGTGGTCTAAAATGAGAGAGGAATATTTTAGGGAACAGCAAAAAAACAATAGCGAATAGTTGTACTATATATATGGAATAAAAAAATGGGGCAGACTAACGGGTAGCCTATTTGTTACCCAAACCCTGACATCGGATCCTGGCGGTAGAATTTCCGCAACAGATCATACACCCTGGGATAGCGGGCCTGAATGACCTGCGGTCGTTCAAAGAATTCCTCGCTCAATACGGCAATGAACTCGGCCGGGGAACTGGCGGCATAACGGTTGATGCCGGAGTCAATGCCGGCCTCGGTTTTTGCCTGAAAATCCCCAAACGCTGCAGTAAAGGTATTGATCCATTCGTCCACATCCATATCCGCATGGATCGGCGGCAAGCCGTTGGCCGCCCCGGTCAACATGTCCAGTTTGTGGGCAAACTCATGGATCACCAGGTTTTCTCCATCAAGCGCGCCGGCGTGGGCGGTCGCATCCCAGGACAATATCAACGGGCCGCGCTGCCATGCCTCACCGCTTAAGGCATCATTAACATGGTGCACTACGCCATACTCGTCAGTGACGGTGCGCTTCGGAGCAAAATCACCCGGATAGACAATGATCTCTACCCAGCCGTTGTACCACTCAATGCCCAGGTTGAGGATCGGCAGGCAGGCCTGCAACGCAATAACCAGCGCCATGTCTTCGGTAACGATCAGCCCATGGGCGCCGGAGAAGGATTTCTTGTGTAAAAACAGGATCACCAACCGCCGCAGGCGCAACCGCTCTTCTGCTGTCAGTCGATCGAGTAACGGTAACCTTGAAAAGGCCTGTGTCCACTGCGCATCCGTGAGCCAGGACCGTTTGATAATGCGATCCTGCCACCACTTTTTTATGAAACCGAACATAGAATGTATATATGCCTTTTATGCTGACTAAACCACACGTTTGGCGAACCAAATGATATGCCGTGAGCCCTTCTTGCCACGGGCGCGCACCCGCACCTGTTCCACCTCGAAGCCGATCTTGCGCAGCCGTTGCATAAAATCCTGGGCCGGAGCGGCCGACCACACCGCCAACACCCCCTGGGGGCGCAGTGCCTCGTAGGCCGTGCCCAGCCCGTCGATGCTATAGAGCCAATCGTTGTTCTTGCGAGTGAGCCCCTCAGGGCCATTATCCACATCCAGCAGAATAGCATCGTACGCCTGTCGCCCGGTCTTGAGAATGCGGGCGACATCGCCCTCGCGCACGGTCACCCGCGAATCTTGCAACGGATAACCAGCGAGTTCGCCCAGCGGCCCCCGGTTCCATGCCACCACGGCCGGCACCAATTCCGCCACCACCAGCTGCGCCTGGTCACCGAGCTGTCGCAGCGCCGCCGCCAGGGTAAAGCCCATGCCCAGGCCACCGATAAGCAGTCGCGGATTTGCGCAACCCGCTAGCCTGGCACAGCCAAGCTCCGCCAGCGCCTCTTCGGAGCCATGGACCCGGCTGTTCATGAGTTCGCCACGGCCGGCGATCTTGATAGAGAATTCATCGCCGCGCCGATACAGGCGCAGCTCGCCGCCATTGCCGGGCACTTCTGCACTATCGAGCAACACCCAGGGCGTCATAAATACCTCAAGCTGTTGGCCGCGTGATTCAATGTTCAAGACTCTGTAAATACAAGGCTTCCACTTTCTCTCTGGCCCAGGGGGTTTGCCTCAGGAATTTCAGGCTGGATTTGATACTGGGGTCGTTGGTGAAACATTTGATGTTGATACGACGTCCCAGTTCCTGCCAGCCATAGCGATCCACCAGGTGCGTAAGGATCATCTCCAGGGTCACGCCATGCAACGGATTGTTGGGTTGGAAATCGCTCATGCGGCCAGCGGACACTTTATATTCATTTTTTATCTTTAAGCATGGATTTGAGATCGGCAAACGGATTATGCGTGGCGGAAACGTCCTTATCGCTGCCGCTACTGCCCTGATGCGCCTCCAGCTGGCGCTGGTGTTCATTGTCATGGCAATACAGACACAATAATTCCCAGTTGCTGCCATCGGCGGGATTGTTGTCATGATCGTGGTCACGATGATGCACGGTCAATTCACGCAAATTCCTGCGGCTAAACTCACGGCCGCAGCGACCGCAAATATGTGGATACATCTTCAGCGCCTGTTC
>CAJVXG010000191.1 GCA_913009215.1 uncultured Gammaproteobacteria bacterium
ACACAAAAAACCCGACTGCTTGGTCGGGTTTTTTGTAAGGCTCAAATTTGTTTTAGTTGCCTGGTGGGGCGTTCCCGGTCACCTGAATTTTGGAGGCCTGGGGACCTTTTGGACCGTCATGGACTTCAAATTCGACCTGTTGTCCCTGTTTTAGTGTTTTGAAACCATCCATGCTAATTGCGGAAAAATGGGCAAATACATCATCACCGCCGCCATCTGGTGAAATGAACCCATATCCCTTACTGGCGTTAAACCACTTCACAATTCCTGCTGCCATTACAACATCCCCCGAGATCCAAATGTATATCAAAGCGCTTAATTCCCATATAATTACTCACGGATTCCTGTGTCCCTGAGCTATACGGGATGCTGGCTGTTACACCAGTGCAGCGATACCTTCACAGCCATGTGAGCGCATAATCATCCGCTTTTTTGGGTCCAAGTCAAGACAGGAAAGGCAAAAGAATGGTATTTTGGCATTTGCTTATGGACCATGGACGCAAAAATAATGCCACATATATTATGAACTTGAATTTTTATGGTTTGTCAGCACAATGGTTACATATTCGTAAAGATTTTGTTGCAATCTTGGTCTAATCTTAAAAGAAGATGAGTTAGGTATGAGTGACGGTAAGGACCAATATATAGACGACGTTGCGGTCCAGGAAACCAGGCCAAAGTTACAAAAACCACGGCTGTACAAGGTCATCCTGTTGAACGATGATTACACTCCGATGGAATTCGTGATCGTAATTCTGGAGCGCTTTTTTACCAAGACCCGGGAAGAGGCCACCCGTATCATGCTCAATGTACATCAGAAAGGGATAGGTGTTTGTGGTGTTTACGCCCGCGAGATTGCAGAAATGAAGGTCCAGCAGGTCATTTCATTTGCTCAGGAAGCACAGTATCCGTTGCAGTGTACAATGGAACCGGAATAACGGTATTTGGTAACCAACCGAGACAGTAACGCCTGGAGGTTATGATGTTGTCCCAGGAACTTGAGTCCTCGTTGAATGCGGCATTTCAGAATGCCCGTGAGCAACGTCATGAGTACATCACAGTAGAGCATCTACTGGGTGCACTTCTGGATAACTCCGATGCACTGGAAGTGGTGCGGGCCTGTGGCGGCAGCGTGGAAGAGTTGCGCAAGAGTCTGAAGAAATATCTTACCGAGAATGTTCCCATCCTGCCGGAATCGAGTGATGTAGACACGCAACCGACTCTGGGCTTCCAGCGGGTTATCCAGCGCGCCGTTATGCATGTTCAGGGTGCAGGAAAAAAAGAAGTGACGGGCGCCAATATTCTTGTTGCCATATTTGCTGAGAAAGAATCTCATGCCGTGTATTTTCTGCACAAGCAAAACATCAGCCGTTTTGATGTGGTGAATTATTTGTCACACGGCATCACCAAACTACCCGATGGCCAGAGCGAGTTGCCGGCGCCAGAGGAAGTCGAGGAAACCCAGACGGCGCCGGAACGCAGCCCGCTGGATGTCTTTACGGTGTTGCTGAACGAACGTGCCCGTGAAGGCAAAATTGATCCACTGATTGGTCGGGATTCCGAGGTTGAACGGATCATCCAGATACTTTGTCGACGACGAAAAAACAACCCGCTGCTTGTTGGCGATGCCGGGGTTGGTAAAACGGCATTGGCCGAGGGCCTGGCAAAAAAGATTGTTGAGGATGAAGTACCGGAGGTACTGAAGGACGCTGCCATCTATTCCCTGGATATGGGCGCGTTACTGGCCGGCACCAAATATCGTGGTGATTTCGAGAAACGCCTGAAAGCGGTATTGCACCACCTGAAGAAACAGGATAATGCCATTTTGTTTATTGACGAGATTCATACCATTATTGGCGCCGGTGCGGCATCCGGTGGCACCATGGATGCGTCAAATTTGTTGAAGCCCGTGCTGGGCAATGGTGAATTGAAATGTATTGGCTCCACGACTTACCAGGAGTATCGCGGTATTTTTGAGAAAGACCGTGCCTTGGCTCGACGTTTTCAGAAAATTGATATTGATGAGCCGACCATCGATGAAACGGTACAGATTCTCATGGGCCTGAAGTCCCGTTTTGAGGAGCATCATAATATCAAATATACCCGCCAGGCCATGCGCAGTGCCGCTGAACTATCAGCACGTTATATTAATGATCGTAACTTGCCGGACAAGGCCATTGATGTCATTGATGAGGCGGGCGCCAGCATTCAGTTATTGCCACCGTCTCGTCGGAAGAAAACCATCGGTGTTGGTGATATCGAGGATATTGTTGCCAAAATTGCCAGGATCCCGGCGAAGAGCGTTTCTGCCTCTGATCGTGAAGGACTGGAAAATCTGGAACGTGATCTCAAGTTGGTCGTGTTTGGTCAAAACGATGCTATTGAATCGCTGGCATCGTCCATCAAGTTAGCACGCGCCGGTATCGGCAGTGATGAGAAGCCGATTGGCTCCTACTTGTTTGCAGGCCCTACCGGGGTTGGTAAGACGGAAGTCACGCGGCAACTGGCTCATGTTATGGGTATCGAGCTGGTTCGCTTTGATATGTCGGAGTACATGGAGCGACACACGGTGTCGCGTTTGATCGGTGCGCCTCCGGGCTATGTCGGTTTTGATCAGGGCGGACTATTGACGGAAGCCATTAACAGGAATCCGCACGCAGTATTGTTGCTGGATGAGATTGAGAAGGCCCATCCGGATGTATACAATTTGTTGCTGCAAGTTATGGATCATGGCACTTTGACCGACAATAATGGCCGCAAGACCGATTTTCGCAACGTTATACTGGTAATGACCACTAATGCCGGTGCCGAGCGCATGAGTCGTTCCTCAATGGGCTTTACGGAGCAGGATCATTCCGGTGATGACACCCAGGATATTAATCGCCAGTTCA
>CAJVXG010000192.1 GCA_913009215.1 uncultured Gammaproteobacteria bacterium
GTGAATGCCGACGTCAATGATTTACTGCAAACCGGTATTGCCGATCACAGTCTCAATGGCGTGAATATCTTTTTCCCGGATCCCTGGCCGAAGAAACGCCATCACAAACGCCGCCTGATCCAGCCCCCTTTCGTGCAACGCCTGGTAAACAAATTGCGTCCCGGCGCCGGCTTGCACCTGGCGACCGATTGGCAGGATTATGCCGAGCAAATGATGGCGGTGTTAAGCGAACACCCGCAGTTGGAAAATACAGAGGGCCGGGGGCAGTTTGCGCCCCGGCCCGAATACCGGCCCCTGACCAAATTTGAACGCCGGGGTTTAAATCTGGATCATGGTGTCTGGGATTTGCTTTTTACCTGCCGGGCCTAGAGGCTTTTTTGACGGCAATCTCGAAACCCCAGACGTCTTTCAACAAACGCCAAAGACCATCGTAGGCCTTCCGCCTGGCCCGTGATAATGGTTTGTTTTTCTTGTTGAAGCGTTTGTGGAAATTCGCCATGCGCCTGACCCCTTGCGGGGACATGATGGCCCTGGTGATTTTTTCCTTGTCGGTCTTGCTGATGCGAGGTCCCGCGGAGAAGGCCTGGTTGGCCACACCCTTGCTATGGAATATGATTTTGGCCTTGTATCCTTTTTTGTTCAGCTTGTTGAATAATTTGTCACGCATCACCCCGGCGACGCATTTGCCGGCCAGTACGGCCTTGTACCCTGCCGGGGAGTTCTTTACTTCCCGCACCAGGGGTTGCCGTGCCGGGTTCCGGAACTGATCGTACATCGTCAGTGTTGCCAGATTGGGCGGCGCCAGCCCGCAAATGGTACGCCCGCGTAAATCGTAAATATCACGTATCCGGGTATTGTCGACCCTGGTATAGACAACGAAGGACAGTTTGCCGGGCATGGATACCAGCGGCTGGTGTTTGGCCCTGGCCATACGCCAGGAAACAAAGTGAGGTCCATCAAACACCAGGTCATAGACCCCGCGCTGCATATTGCGTTGATAGGACAACCAGTTACCGGGATGACGGTATATGATTGTTTTGCCCGTTACTTCAGACAGGTATTGGGCAATGGGGGCATAAACCTCGGCTTCCTGCAGCGCCGGGCCACGCGGTGGGGCAGAGAAAATCAGGATGTCGGCTGCCTGGATGACAGGGGCCAGACCGATCAGGGTGATGCCTAAGAGTAATGCAGGTAAATGTTTAGCCAAGAAGGTCTCCGAAATGAGCCCAGCCGTACTGCCTGATCGGTGATGTAACATGGAAAAGACAAGGGTTCGCTTTAATTATGTTGTTTGGGCAAAAGTTATACCTGGATCAAAGTCAATTCGTGTCCTCTTGGTATCATTGTAGACAATTCCCTGATTGGTAAATATTCCATAAATAAGTCAGGGACTCAAAGATTTAAATGCCCAGGGGGGTATAGATGCAAATGAGAATGATTTGCATTTGTATCTAAAATATAAGATAATACTTGTGTTCTATGAGTCTTTAGCTGATTTACGAGGGTAATACGGCGTCAAAATGAGATATCCCGCTCCGTACTAGCGGGTTTGGGCCTGTTGGTGACTTCCAACGCCACCGCCGGGGACAAGACGCCCAAGCTTATCGGCGATGTTCGCGGGGGTGGCTATGGCCTCAAAACAGAACCATGTGATGGTGTCATGGTCGGTCGGGAAACCGATGTACGTAAACGCAGCGATTACTGTATTCGCTTTACTTACAAATTCTAATTTATAGCATTGATTTTTAAGGGTGTATGAAGATGTATAAACAATTTAAATTGCTGTTAGCCGGTTTGTTGCTGATCCCGGGTTCGGCATTTGCTGCCGATGAGATAGTCGTGTATTCAGCGCGAAATGAGCAATTGATTAAACCGATTTTTGATGCCTATGAAAAGGCAACCGGCACCAGGATCAAATTCATTACTGACAAGGCCGCACCGTTGTTGGTGCGCCTGAAAGCAGAGGGCAAGCGTACCCCTGCCGATATATTGTTGACGGTAGATGCCGGTAATTTATGGAAAGCGGCCAATGATGGTGTTTTGCAACCGATAAACTCAAAAGTGTTAAAAAATAATATCCCGGCACACTTGCGCGATCCGGCAAATCGCTGGTTCGGTTTTTCAGTGCGTGCTCGTACCATTGTTTATAGTACCAAACGGGTAAAACCCTCTGAACTTAGCACCTATGAGGCGCTGGGGTTGCCGAAATGGAAGGGTCGTCTGTGTTTGCGCACCTCGAAGAAAGTATATAACCAATCTATGGTAGCCATGATGATTGCGCACATGGGTGAGAAAAAGACAGAGAACATCATTCGCTCATGGGTCAACAATCTGGCGACCAAGGTGTTTTCCAATGATACCAGCCTGATCAAAGCTATTATTGCGGGCCAGTGTGACGTTGGTATTGTGAACACCTATTATTACGGGCGTTTGCTGAGAAAGCAGAAATCCATCCCGGTGGCGCTGTACTGGTCCAACCAGCGTGGTCGTGGTGTGCATGTCAATGTCTCCGGCGCCGGTATTGTGAAATACGCCAGGCACCCGCAGGCGGCGCAGAAATTCCTGGAATGGTTGTCCTCCAGCCAGGCGCAAAATCTGTTTGCCGATCTCAATATGGAATATCCGGCCAATCCGAAGATCGCGCCACATGCCGATGTGGCGCGCTGGGGCAAGTTCAAGCAGGACCGTATCAATGTATCCCGCGCCGGGCAGTTGCAAAAGCAAGCCGTGAAGCTGATGGATCGCGCCGGGTATCGTTAAGCGGTAGCTCATGATGAGTAGCGCCAAGGCCATATCAAGCAGCGCCATATCAAGCAAGACAGCTTATTCCACCTGGCTGAATGTAAATATCTGGCCCTGGCGA
>CAJVXG010000193.1 GCA_913009215.1 uncultured Gammaproteobacteria bacterium
ATTATCGCCTGGAAATCTACAACAAACCGCAAGAGACCGATATCGCCAGCGCGCTGCCCAATCTTGGTGACGACCAGACCAGCAAAAAACCAATACGCCTGCAAGGCGGACCGGTCGCCGGCATGATGCTGTCGTCCGACACCTTACAGACAGCCCTGTCTGCTTCTGCACAAAGCCGCCTGCTCGGTGGACGCTGGTATTACTGGCGTATTGTCGCTATTGCTAAAGATGGCAAGCTCGTTGGCTTGAGTCCGATACGGGAAATGAGAGTGCCTTAGAAATACAACAGCAAAAACCTGCTATCGTTATTAGATAGCAAGCAACAAGAAGGATTGGTCTATGTATCGTTTATACAGCAGGATTCTTTTTCTGGTCTGTTTGGCACTTCTCCCCTCTTTATCATGGGCCATTGTCAGTGACAATCCACCCACCGTACCGAGCGCCAAAAATGTCCCCCTGGGTAAATCAACGTCGGTATCGTTTGTCTGGCGCGTCACCGATACTTCATCGCCTGGATTTGTAGTCACCATTAGTTCCAACAGCGGCCAATTCTGTGTTGGCACCGTATTTGTTTGCACCACACTAAGAACGGTGAACAAACGTCTGTCCAAAACCTATACTTCCAATGGAACCCCCACCACATTCTCCATTGCAGAATCCATTCTGGTGCCACAAGCCGTGATAGACCAGGCGAAAAAGCTGGGATTCAGCACTGTGCTCTACCGGCGCAGCTGGACACCGGGCGGTACATTTCCCAATGGCGCGATTACTCTCAATATCACCGGGTCGGCCGCAACCGGGTTCTCTATAAATCGCCAATCCATGCGATTTGACGATAATTCCATTGTCAAACTATTAAACGAGAAAGATACACTGAAGGCAAAGGCCGATGTCGCTTATAACGGCACCGGGCAACTCCAGGGCAACTGGGAAGTGGCCGGACCAGGCAGCACATCCGGTAAAGCCATTTTTCGTAACCTGCTAACGGTGCGCAAATATCTTGGCAGCGGGGACAAGCGTACCCTGGTTAGTCCACCGCTACCCAGTGACCATGTTGGTAACTATATGGTGAGATTGCGCATCACTTCTCCGGCACCCGGTTTCGAAGCACCAGTCATTCGTTATTATGTAGGTACATTAGGAACACAAATTTTACCGCCACAAGCAATGCGCCTGGGCAACCCGGCCGATCGCAGCTGGTTGTCCAAAGACACCCACTTTAACTGGCAAGGCATCAAGGGCGCCAAACACTACCGACTGGAAATCTACAGCAAGCCACAATCAATCGATACAGAAAGCACTATGCCCAACGCGGGTGACAATCAAACCAGCAAAAAACCGATACGTCTGCAGGGATCGCCAGTGGCGGGCCTGACCCTGCCTTCCGATGCCTTGCAGACCGACCTGCCGGACTCAGCCAGGACACGGCTAAAAAGCGGGTCCTGGTATTACTGGCGTGTTATAGCCGTCGATAAAACCGGTAAATTGGTCGGAATCAGCCCGATACGAGAGATGCGGGTGCCATAAACCGGCGCTGTATGGTAATTTTGAATCCTCTGAATTAGACAGGATGCCGTGTTGTGACCGCGGATGAGGCCAGGGCACTACTGGAGAAAATTGCTGCCGGCAGCGAACAGGCACTGAATCGCTTTTATCAGGATCATAGCAATCGCGTTTATAACTTCGCCTATCAACGGCTCAACAATACAGTCGATGCCGCGGAAGTTTTAAACCAGGTGATGATGGATGTCTGGTGCAATGCCGGACGTTTCGAGGGGCGCTCCAAGGTCACTACCTGGCTGCTCGGTATCACCCACCACAAGGTAATCGATATCCTGCGCAAACGCGGCCGCAACCCAGGCGAGGAATTGCCCGGAGACCCGGAAGACGAGAACACCCCTACGGCCATGGATATAATGCTGCGAGAGCAGGATGCCGTACATATCAGAACCTGTCTGGAGCGGTTATCCGACAACCATCGCCAGGTGGTCCATATGGTTTTTTTTGAGGAAATACCCTATTCCGAGATTGCACAAATCATGGATTGCCCGGAAGGGACGGTCAAAACCCGGATGTTCCACGCCAAACAGTGTCTGAAGCGATGTCTTAGCAAATTACTCAAGAACTAATTTGAACGGAAATAACAGCCTAAACGACTAAAATTATGAATATGAACCGAATCAAGCATTATCAGACATGACTACCAAGACACAACATCCCGAAGAGCTATTGCCCTGGTACGTGAATGGCACCCTGGGCGACAGCGAAAAGGCCGAGGTCGAACGCCATATCGGCCAGTGTGATCAATGTCGTGCCGAAATTGAGATGCTAAAGATCATCGGCGCTGTGGCCAGACAGTCGACCGAACAGGCCCCGCCAATAGAGCTTGGCTGGAAGCGCCTGGCCCGGGACATAAAAAAAGAAAAGTCCTCCTTCGGCAAACGCGCCTGGTTGCGTCCGGCGTTGGCTGCCGCCGTCGCCGTCATCGTCCTGCAAAGCGGTCTGCTGGCATTTTTTATCACCAAACCGGATACTGTACACCCGCTGGGTCAAACAGAACCCGGCGTGGTTTTGCAATTACGCTTCGCGCCGCAAACCAGGGAACAGGACATGCGCAAATTATTACAAAAAATTGATGCCGATTTTATCAGTGGTCCGGGTGCGCTGGATGTCTATCGTGTCCGTGTCAATATAGACGAAGACGACCAGGCGGCGATCAATAAACTGATTCAACAATTGGTTCACAACAGAACCATGATTCGGCATGTGGCTCTGGAATATTAGCGAGGAATAATCAATAACATGAACTATCACTACAATCTTGCAAAAAAAGCATTGTTACTCGGTGTTGCG
>CAJVXG010000194.1 GCA_913009215.1 uncultured Gammaproteobacteria bacterium
CACCACTACCGCAGGGGCATGGCTCATTGCGACCAGTCTTGTTACTACGTACCTGTGTTTTATTGTCTTCGATCATGTTGCCATCGTAGTAGAACCATCGACCATCCTTCTTTTTGAATTCACTATACTCTCGCAAGAAACTTTGTTTACCCATGATGTTAAATCGGGCCTCGAACTCAACCACACCATGGTCGTCTGTTTCCTTGCCATCCCTGGTGCTGAGAATAGTCAGCCCCAACCATGAAACAGTCTCACCCGACATGGTGTTTCCGGAGGCATCTCTTTTCTCCGGGTGTACTGTTTTATCGATATAATCATTGATGCCCGTAGCATAGGCAGAATAACGGGCGCGCATCAAGGCCTCCGCGGTCAGCGGATCGCTAACACCTGAAATATATGGGTCACAGCATTTCTCAAAAATCAGGCCGCTACCGCAAGGACACAATGCCATATATCAAAACCCCCTGTATCATGCTTAAAATTATAGTGTTTTACAGTTTTATTTGGCGAAAAACCGATTATCGGCTACATCTATATCCAGGTAGAATATGATAAATCATACGTTTGAGTTTTTCTAATCCGGGCGGAATCTGAGGATATACTACATCTACTAACTATGCTGCACTGCAATACGGTCCAGGACATCGCCCTGGGCCACAAGAAAAGGAAATACCAATTAACCCATGAATACGATAAGCAAATTGTTTCTTATTACTGGCAGCATCAATGCCTTCCTTGCCGTGTCCTTGGGGGCGTTTGCTGCACATTATCTGAAGAGCCGGTTAACACCTGACATGCTCTCGGTATTCAATACCGGCGTACATTATCATGGTTATCATGCCTTGGGGATCATACTGATTGGTATCATTGCTCTATGGTTCCCGGGGTCGATTTATCTGAAATGGGCTGGCGCCATTATGCTCGTTGGTATCATCCTCTTCTCCGGCAGCCTGTATGCATTGAGTATCAGCGGAATCAGAGTGTTGGGTGTCATCACCCCCGTTGGTGGGCTGGCATTTCTGGCCTCCTGGGTCTTACTGGTATTCGCTGTGGCAAAGGCCGCCTGAAAGCCTTAACTGGTCTTTACCCTGCCCATTAACTCAAAGTGGCGCAGAAATGCCTTGGCCAGGCTGGGGTTGCGAATCATGCGGTGATAATCGCCTGCCAGAAATTGTAATTTCCCGGAGGCCACTACGGTTCCCAATTTAAGAACGCCAAAACCCTCGTTGACCCATTCCAGCCAGGATTCCTTGCTGGCACGCAAGTCCCAGTTCAGCTCCTGATTCCGGTACTGGCCGGCACTGATGACCTTGCCTTCCTCTATCATCAGTACTGCACGCGGTTTATCCTCGCCAATAAATCCATAGCCGATAATGGAATCAAAACCGATAGTAAAAAAATAATTATCCATCTCCTCATCGGTATTCCATAATTTGGAGAAATCAACGATCCATTCGGTTGTGAATAACTCCGCCATATAACATACGCTCTCAGTGAAAAGATGAAAAAATCAGGTCGTTAGGCCTTGGGTAAACTGCGTCTGCTTTTTAACCACTTTAACAGAGGCTCCCACTGCTCAACGTCATAGGCAACTTGTGCAGGCGCCATCTCGAATATACCCAGACCCCTTTCGGCGGCATGGATATAGTTTTGTGTTTCCCGGAATGTGGTTACAAACGGTACCCCGAGTTCAGATAAAAATTCATCAAGCCGATCATAGGCCAGGGTATTCTCCCGCACCCGGTTGGCAACAACCGCCAAACGGCTTTCAGCACCGGCACTGGCGGCAAGAATGATATTGCGCTGCACGAAACCAAAGAAGCCATCGGCCGCTTGTGTCAAATCAACATGCTTTACTTTACCAATACCCTTGATATTAAAGACAAATTCCTGGGCGGCTGATATATCCATTGGCGAAGGCAGGACCGGGATAATGACAGATTGTGCGTAGCGCATCATTTCCTTGAGCCTGTTGCCATACAATGCGGCAGGCACATCCATAATAACGAATTGGGTATCTTCTGGAACACGCACTTCTTCCTTCCATGCGGCAAGACCATTAATGGTGGGGCGGTTAACGGAACGGGCAGCCAACCATGCGGTACTGGATCCCTGTGGATCAAAATCGGCGAGAAAGACCCTCCTGCCCTCCAGCGCATAGTGGCTGGCCAAATTGGTAGCCAACGTACTTTTGCCGCACCCTCCTTTAGTATTCAAGACCATTATGCTACGCATCTTTCTCTCCCGGTGATCAATCCCAGCTTATGTATTGTTACACACCCTATAATGACAAAACATACAAGACCCTGACAACCGTTGAATGTAAATTAAGCAAATCATTCATGTTTTTTAGATAAATTCCTCATTATTTTATGATTTAGCTAATTTGCGTTCAGAGTTTATCAATATTTACTTATATAGATAAATTCCGTTTAGCGATTACCGGTAATAATCAACGCAACACCACTAAAGATAAATACGGCGCCAATCAGAACACTGTTATTAATATGCCATTCGCGAAAGAATAGATAGGCAAAAAACACGACAAAAACAGGATATGAAATCTCGAGCAGGCTGGCCAGAGTGGCATTCTTGCTATTGATCGCATGATACAGTAACACCGTCGCCAACAGACTGGTCAGTGGAATAGCCATGATTGGCAGTCGTTCTGACCAAGTCATGGATTTTATAACGGCCATGTCTTGCGCCAGAGTTTTATGTCCCACCAATCCTACAACCAGCACCGGCAAGCCGGCCAATACCAGCGCCGATACCAGGGATAGCTTTTTCAGGACATAACCCATCAAGGGGTAATGCATGCCCCACACCAGAGCAGCACCAAGCGC
>CAJVXG010000195.1 GCA_913009215.1 uncultured Gammaproteobacteria bacterium
AGCACGATCTTCTCCAGATCGCGTCCCTTGCGAATCAAGTCTTCTACTGAATCCTTGTGGCTGACGTGTGTTACGTCCTGTTCGATGATAGGGCCGGCGTCGAGTTCTGCGGTGACATAGTGACTGGTGGCGCCAATAATTTTGACACCGCGTTCATGCGCCGAGTGATACGGTTTGCTGCCGGGGAAGGCCGGTAGAAAGGAGTGATGAATGTTGATGATGCGATTCTGGTAGTGCTGGATAAAATCGTCCGACAGCACTTGCATGTAGCGCGCCAGCACTATCAGGTCGATATTATGTTCCTGCAGCAATACCAGTTGTTTTCGTTCCTGTTGTTTCCTGCTGTTCTTGTCCACCGGCAAGACATGGAAATCGATATCGAATTGTTTCGCCACCGTTTCCAGGTCCGGGTGGTTGCTGATAATGAGGGAGATCTCGGCCTGCCATTCGGACTGGCGGCAGCGTGACAACAGATCATAGAGGCAGTGCGGCAGTTTTGATACGAAGATGGCCATGCGCGGGACTTCGCTGGAAAAATGCAGCTGCCACTGCATCTGGTAATGACCTGCGAGCTGTTCTGCGAACATACGACCAATATCCTGGTCATCAATCTGGAAGTTGGACAGGTCCCACTCGACACGCATGAAGAACACTTTTTCCTGGGGGTCAACGTGCTCGTCCAGGTCGATAATGTTGCCGCCATTGCTGGAAATGAAGTCGGTGACACCGGCAATAATACCGCCCTGATCCGGACAGTGGATCAACAGGATAGCGGAGTGGGTCAATAGGTCCATGGCTTTGTTTATAATGGTTTTACTGAAATACTAGCATATCCTATTACAGGGCATTTCCGGTCGATAATCTGCCTTTTCAATGCCTCTGTCCCTGCTAAGCTAGAATATAAGAAGTAACTTTTCCCTTCAGGTCGATGAGTATTTTTTTAAAGGTTTTTACCTACCTGGTACCTACGATTGTTCTGTTGTCAATAACCTTGTTATTGCGGCCGGTATTTTCATCCATCTCGGCACCACAGTGGCAGGTTATAGAATGGATACCATTACCTATCTTTATTGCCAGCATGAGTTTGTGTGTACGCTTTAATCGTAGTCGCATGTTTTTTATGGCGCTGGCGGTTACCATCAGCTATGTATACCTGCAGTGGGTGCTTCCAAACCTTAGCGGGTTTACAGCACGTACCAGTTATGGTGTCTTTGCCATCTCGCTGCCGGCCCTGTTGTTATTTTTTATCGTGATCAAGGAGAAGGGCATATTCACCCTGCGTGGTACCACACGTTTCGCCCTTTTCCTGATACCTATCGTAATGGTTTTGGTTATCTCCTATTTTGATCTGTACAAGCTTGGTGGACTGATTTTTTACCAGTTTACGGGTAATCAGTTTTTCACACTAACACCAGTACCGCAGATGGCGCTGGTCGTGATTGCGGTCGGTGGGTTTCTATTGAATGGCTATTTATTTGTGAATCCGAGTGCGCAACTGGCCGCATTTCTTGGTGTTTTTATTAGTAGCGTCTTGTTGTTGCATGACTATCAGCATCAGGCGGCGGCATTGTTGTTTTGCAGTACCGCTGGAATCCTGTTAGTGGCCGCAGTGATCCAGGAATCCTATAGTATGGCCTACCTTGATGAGCTGACTGGCCTGCCGGGACGACGCGCCCTGAACGAAGAGTTACAAAAACTGGGTAACAAGTATACTCTGGCGATGGTTGATATCGATCACTTTAAAAAATTTAACGACACCTATGGCCATGGTGTTGGTGACCAGGTATTGCGCAAGGTGGCAGCGCAACTGGCCAGTGTTGGTATGGGTGGCAAGGCGTTTCGCCTGGGCGGGGAGGAGTTTTGCCTGGTGTTTGCCAGCAAGCCTGTTGGGCTGGTTGGTGAGGAGATGGAGAAATTGTGCAAGTCCATTGCTAATAGTCGTTTTGCCTTACGCAGGATGGAAAAGGCCAACAAGGATGGCAAGAAGCAGCGGCTCTTTGTCACGATTAGTATTGGTGTCGCTGAACGCGAAGAGGGTGTCACCAAGCCCTGGTCGGTGGTGAAAGCGGCCGATCAGGCCCTGTATCGTGCCAAATCCAGGGGACGCAACCGCGTCAGTATCTAGCAGGCTGTTGAAAAAGTCTTTTGTCACTCCGGCGCAGGCCGGAGTCCAAGAAAACAGATTAATGCAATCAACAACTTCTGGATGCCGGCCTGCGCCGGCATGACGGAAAATGTATTCATTCTTGAGTTTTTCAACATCCCGCTAGCTTTCTGTTTGCTGTTGGGCGCTCAGGTGGATTAGCTGTGTGACCATTTGCGGGTCGAAATCGATTCCAACCTCGACCTCCGGGTTAATTGAGATACTGATACCGGAGCCGACCCGGTCCAATACCCAGCGAAAGTGTTCCAACAATCCGCCATTGATTTCAGGGAACTGATCGGTAAAAGGCCGCGAGCGTTCCGGGCTGGTAAAGAGGATCAGCACCTCGGGGCCAGCTTCGTCTTTTACCGTCAGCGGCATGGCCTTTTGATGATCATTAAAACCACCGATAGCCTGGCTATCGCTGATCGGAATAAACACTTGCATATCCAGCAGCTCCAGCATGAATTGTTCGCTCGGCATGTGACCGTTTTGTGCCGCCAGCATTTTTTCTTCAAGATCGTTCTTGGGTAAAAACTTCTCACTCATAACAGCTAATCACATGGTCTGATATTGTTAGTCGGGATGATACACTAATTTATCAGGCTGTATCTCACACTATCTATGCAGGTTTAAGGATACCCGTGACTGCCTTGTCATGTTGCGTAGCGCAGTGGCCAGGATAATGAAAAAAG
>CAJVXG010000196.1 GCA_913009215.1 uncultured Gammaproteobacteria bacterium
ACGGCCAATACCTCTCTCAAAAAGCCAGTGGCGCAGGTCTGAGGATTCTCCACCCCTTTCCCGGTATATGATCTTTCTCGATTTCTCAACGTTTTTGTCGCTGATCACCGAGTCGGTGTAAATCTCATATAAGGTATCAAGGCCAACGTTCTGATAGGGGCTGAAGATATCCATTTCGTAAATGGTTTTGAAAGGAGAGGTCGTGGCGTTCCAGTAGCCGCCGTGATTATCAATGCGTTTATCCAGATCGACCTCGCTGGACCTGGAAGTGCCGGTGAATAGCAGGTGCTCCAGGTAATGCGCGGTATCCTGTTTATCGCAGGCAAAGTCGTGGTGACCGACATTGACGACAACGCGTATGGAAACATTCCTGGCCCCGTGCCGGCGCTTGAGCAGGACTTGCAGGCCATTGCTCAGTTTATAAAGCTGGTATTTATACAGACTGGGCGGGGTATATTGGGAGGTCTGTACATCGGCGGCGAGCATGGGCGTGCTTATGGAAATACCACAGAGGAGGATCGCCCAAAAAGTCGTCTTGCTCAACATGCCTGATTTTGTTCCCTTTGTTATAAGGAAAGTATAGACACTCTGAAGCTGAAAATAGTGCAGAAAACGGGAAGAAACGCTATGGGGCAGTTAATTTCGTTTGCTGTTCGCTGAAGTCCAGCATACGTTCAATGGGTGCCCTGGCCTGATCCAGGTAATCAAGGGGCCAGACTCGTTGATTTATTATCCTGAATAGCTTCATTGTTACACCCAGCCGGTTCGGAAAGATTAGCTGGGGCCTGGCATTAGATGAACTTGAAGATATGAATGTATATTTTATGGAAGATCGAAGGGAAACGTATGTTTCTCGGACCATTGATAGAATGACTTGCTAGTGCAAAAGCAAAAATAATAGCAGACCACGGTTTTTCTATCTATTTTTACTTTAGAACCGCCGTTGTGGCACTTGGTACGGCAGTTTTTTCTGCGGGCGTTTGCCTCTGAACCGTACAAGCGGCGCAACAACGTTGATCGATTTTAAGCCCAGGTCCGGTTTGTTGAGGCGGTAATCCCGTCGCATGCTGCTGAGGTACAGCCTGTAGACACCCAGCTCAGCGGGTTTGAAACGCTGCAGGAAGGGGGTGCGGCGCGATGAGATTCTTAGTCGCCCACTTTTGATGAACTTGTTATCGTGGATTCTTCTGATGGACCACCTAACGCGCATAGCTCTACGCCGGAACTCACGCAGAGAGGCCCTGTCGGTGACATAGAAGGTGCCACCGATGAAGATGTTTTGTCCGAGGTAGGCCTGGGCCTTGATCGGGGCCAGGCGGAAGTTGGCGGAATACCTTTGTGTCCCTGACGGGGTTGCCGATCCTTGCGTGTCGCGGCACCGGGTAGCGAACATCGCGGTCGGGCCTATTGCAACCTTGCGCAGGCGTGTCGGGTTGGTCAGTCGCTTAACCAGTGAAAACTTGTAGCTAAAGCCCGGCTTGATGTACACCGAGTTGGTCGGCAGCCGGATGGAAATATGGCTGTTGGACCAACTGGTGACCACACTGTTCCTCATGACCAGGCCAAACCACCGGGAGGTAGCGGGCGCCCTGGTCTCGACCGACACCCCGTAGACGTTGCGGATATTGGTGAAATTGCGGCCGATCAGGGTGAATGATTCGCCGGGGCATACATTTGTCTTCAGGTAACGGCTGATGGCCGGGGTGGGTAAGACGGCCCTGAACGTCACACCGGAAACCTGACGAGTGCCATCGTAAAGTCGCAGCCAATAACTGCCTTCTTTGGTGATAATAGCGGGCATGCGAATAGTGATGCGGTTATCCGCCCAACTGCCGAAGTCGCCATCCCTGAAAGTAAGTATGGGCCTGCTCAAGTTCTCGTAGCTGCCGAACTTGACGGTGTAGCGCCTGGTCGACGTGCCGAAGTGGCTGCCATAAAACGAGATACTACCGCCGCCGATGATCGCCGGGCTGGGGGCATAACGGCCAGAGAATCGGGGGTCGGCGGCGTTGGCAGCCAGCGCGAACAGCAGCAGGAAGATGCTACCAAGTATTTGAAATTCAGGCTTAATGCGCATGGCGTCCATTTTACTATGTTTTTGTTATTAGTTAAGTCGCTCGATCCCGGTTTAGGGTTCAAGAGCAATCAACGAGTCTGACACCTTGATCCTTTTTAACTTTGTTCCCGCTTGACCCCTTAAATATAATCCCATAACATCATTGATTCAATGAACTTATTTAAGATTAGTTATCATCATGTCTTTGCGGGTCTGTCGGGTTTATTCCTGCTGGCCATAACTCCCTTTCCCCTCCATGCCCAATACACTGCGGCTCCCCTCTCCTGTGAACCCAAGGATCCCGAATCGGCGATGCAATGTGTTTGTAACCCCAAGCTTTTACCCTCCGGCAAGTATCGAATCAGGGTCATCAACAAAATTATGGGGGGAATCAGGGTGGGGGACCAGTCGGGGCAGGAGGTGGATGCAACCGTAAGCAATTGTGGCCGGGAGATTTCTATACCTCATCCCATGGGCGGGACATTAAAATTAGTGGCCACAAAACTTAAAGACAACATTCCGATCCGCTTTCAGGGATTCAAAAAAGGAACAGGAGGGACGCCCGATTCCGATTGGAATTTTGCCGTAGTGACTGGTTCGGTTCAATCTACCGGGGCCAAGCTTACCATCCCGGCCCGCGCTGAGCTCAATGGCTGGGTAGTGTTCACAAAGCCGGGGTTAAGGGCTGCTAAAGTTGTTGCGCAGGCTAAACTGAC
>CAJVXG010000197.1 GCA_913009215.1 uncultured Gammaproteobacteria bacterium
GCCAAAGCGACGGAAAATCCAAAACGTTTGGCCCGTCCAATTTCGGCATCCAGCTGTGCCTCCAGTGCCGCACGTTCCGGTAATGCGGTGACCCTGTCGGCGCTACTGTGGCTCATGGCCACCCGCACCTGACTTTGCAGCAACTCGCGGTCCTGCTGCGCAATTTCTAAATAATTTTTAGTGGCCTTCAAATTACCTTCTATTTCCTGATAACCCTGCATCAAATCACCAAGACCACGCATTAATAGACTTTTTATATCCTGGATATCACCCGGTTTGTCAGCCAGCTCCAATGCCTTCAGATTGGCCCGCAAAAGGCCATCAAAATCCTGGGACTTGAGCAGGGTATCGGTCACCCGGCTGGCAAAAATCTGGTGCAGTTCCTCGATCTGGTTTCGTTTATCGTCCCCCACATTAACCCGGGCATCCGTCACCGCCGCTGCCGTTCGTGAAACCTTTGCTTGCTCTGATGCCTGCTCTGACCTGGCCCGGGATACAGGTTCAAACATGGCCTGGGTCTTATCAAGTCCTGTCCTGGGTGATTCCTGAGTGGGAGGGAATGTTTGCGCCGGTTGATACAATTGCGTTTCTGTTCTTCGCCGGATCAGCGCATCGACCATGCGCAGACGCGATGATTGTTTTGGGGTCTGTGGGGCGACCGGGGTTTCCATGCCGGCGAGCGATGGTTCCGGCCTGGCGCCGGACCGAGATCCGCTATGCGGCTCCAGGTATGGGCTGAGCCGTTTTTGCATCACCCGTGCCTTCACCCGGGTAGCGGGATCACTATTGTCTTTTTCGATGTAGTTTCCCAATAATACATACAGAAATTTGACAAACGCACGCGCGATACCACCTTCCGAACCATAGCGCGACAAACCGCGCTCAATCAGACTATGCAACGCCATACCATCGGGCGTACGTTTTAACCCGTCGAGTTGCTGTCTGATATTCTGCAGAATACTGGGGTCTACGGAATCCTGATTACTGGCCATTATCCGTTATCGTGTTGGGTCATACAGTGCCTAAAATATAGCACCCAATCCCATGATTACACAGGGCTATTAGAAAAGATCAGGTAATATAACTGTAAATTAAGAGCTTATGCGGATTGATCCGCTGAACGCTGGGGTAACTGCGCAGGCGATTTCTTTATTTTCACCCGGTCACGACCATCTTTTTTGGCCTGATACAAGGCCTCGTCGGCACGACCGATCAGGGTTTCGGTCGAGTCGCCATCGCAATACATGGTCAGACCGGCTGAAAAGGTCGGAATAGGGATACGCAGACCACGGGCAACCTCGCAACGAATCCTGGCGGCACGCGCCTTCAGATTGGACAGGGCACTCAAGGCACCGGCATATTCTGTGTTAGGGAACAAGACGGCAAATTCCTCACCGCCATAGCGTGCCACAATATCATGGTGACGGATCTCCGATAATACGTCGTTGGCATAACAATCCAGCACCAGGTCACCTGCCGCGTGTCCAAACTGATCGTTAATGGACTTGAATTTATCCAGATCAATCAGTGCCACTGCAAAACCGGTCTGATAGCGCAAGGCCCGACTCATCTCATTTTCCAGCCTTTGCAAAAAGGCACGACGATTTGGCAGGCCGGTATAGTGATCAGTCAGGCTTAAAAGACGTACTCGTTCAAGCTCATCCCATAACTGGTTAATGCTGACATAACTTCGGGCGATATAGGTTTCCATTTCACCCAGCTTGTTAGATAGAGTTTCCTGGGTCCTTCCCAAGGCGGCCGTGGCGCCTATCAATGCCTTGCGGTGCGAACGATGGTCCTGTTCGTCCATTTGCTGTAAGGCTTCGCGTCCCTTCGTAAGTATCAGGCCCATTTCGTTGCATTGACACTGGGCATCGGCGATATAGCCCGTGATATTTTTTTGCAACAGATCAAAATCCTGTTTCTGCTTTCGTTGGTGCGGTGAATCCAGCTGACGCAGCCACTGGTGGGAATCCTGGTGAACCGGAGAAGAGTCGGTTTTACCATGAGGAAAGCCAGAATCAACTTTGGCGTGACCCTCCGACCTTGGTGACGAATCCCTCAAGCCCCTTTCCCCGTAGAAGTACAAGCGGTTTATAAAATTATAATATTGTTTCGAGTACTAGCTTAAAACCATCAATCTTTTGTAGTTTAGCAGAAATACTAAATACCACAGAAATAAAATAGAGGATTATGAATAATTATTTTCGCATATCAAGGATATCAAACACTTAATAAACCTTCTTCAACCCTGATCAAGTTATTCGGGCTAAGTACTTATATTAGGGAACAGCCGGTTTATAAGTTGTGTATAACTTGTTAATAGCCTGTTACAAATCTGTTACATATTGGAATCACTGGGGTTTAGGGCCATTTCTATCCACAATCGGGGCCTCATCTCATACGTGATACCTGGTGCTGAGCTTATGCACGGCATTGATAAAGCCGTTCACCTTCTCAGGATCAATATGCTGGTGAATGCCATGACCCAGGTTAAAGACCAGGCCACTGCCACACCCATAACTCTGCAGGATCGTTTCCACCTCCTGTTCGATACGTTCTTTGGAGGCATACAGGATGGAAGGGTCCATATTACCCTGCAAGGCCACCCGGTTGCCGACACGTGCCCGCGCCTCTGCAAGATCAATCGTCCAGTCTATTCCCAGGGCATCGCAACCGGTATCGGCGATTGATTCCAGCCACTGTCCTCCATTTTTGGTAAACAAAATGACCGGGATGGTTTG
>CAJVXG010000198.1 GCA_913009215.1 uncultured Gammaproteobacteria bacterium
ACCTACTTTATCATGTTGCTGGTGTTGTTCTTTATCGGTGGCGGTAAATACGCCAGTATTGATTACTGGATGAATCGTTCCTTGATGGACAAGTAAACATGAAAACTTTGCGGAATTGGCCTGTGCCAATTCCATTGTTTCGGTTATGATAAACTATCATCATGGATGCCCTCATTAATACTGATAATAATATTTCCTTCAGCAATGCACTGCTGCGTTCCGGCCTGCCCGTATTGACGAGGGAACCCTTGCGCGATCTGCAAATCAACCTTGGTCGTTTGTGTAATCAGGCCTGCCACCATTGTCATGTCGATGCCGGCCCAAAGCGTACCGAGATCATGAGTTGGGATGTCATGGAAAAAATCCTGGACTGGGCAAAAAACAACCGCATCCGGTCGGTAGACCTGACGGGTGGTGCACCGGAAATAAACCCGCATTTCCGCAAATTTGTGGACGCTTTCCTGCAACAGGATGCGCAAGTCACCGTGCGTTGCAACCTGACGGTGCTTTGGGAGCCGGGCCAGGAAGACCTGGCGCAATGGTATGCCGAGCGATCCATCAGGCTGGCCTGTTCTCTGCCCTGTTACACCAGGGACAATGTTGATGCCCAACGGGGCAAGAATGTGTTTAACAAAAGCATTCGCGCCCTCAAGGCACTGAACGACCAGGGCTATGGCAAGAAAGATCATCTGCCGCTGGATCTGGTCTACAACCCTGGCGGTCCCTTCCTGCCACCAGAACAAAACAAGCTGCAACAGGACTACAAAGAAAGGCTGTCTGCCGATTTTGGTGTTGTCTTTTCTTCATTGCTCACTATTACCAACCTGCCCATCAACCGATTCCGCCACACACTGGAGCGCGATGGAGAACTACAGGACTACCAGCAATTACTCAACGATAATTTTAATCCCGAGACCTTGCCCGGTTTGATGTGTCGCCATCTCATTAGTGTGGACTGGATGGGCAGAATCTACGATTGCGATTTTAATCAAATGCTGGACATACCACTGGCCGGCAAGGGACCCCGGGAAATCTGGGAACTGGATTTATCTGTATTACAGCAGCAATCAATCGCGGTCGGTGACCATTGCCTCGGTTGTACCGCCGGCAGTGGCAGCAGTTGCGGTGGCGCCCTGGTCTAGGAATTGTGCCAGACCTGGAAAAAACCTGGCTACCTCCAGCATATCGTTAGCCGTATCAATGTCCTGCAATGTCGACAATAGAACAATATCAATCTTCAGAAACGCAGCACGACTTAAGGTATCGGGCAGCACCTTGTCCGTGCCCCATTCGATAGCGGTAAACAGTTCCGCATACGGCTCTGCCATCCCCAAAAAATAATAACCGTCGTCTCTGGTCGGTCCCAGCACGGCACGCTTATTGGCCATCAGGCCAAAGGCGCTTTCAAAAACCGATTGCGGGCAATGCGGAATATCGCAACCCATTACCGCAGCGGCGCCATGTCGTTTAATCCCTTCTTTAATGGCAGCATGCATGCGTAACCCAAGATCATTACCATTCTGCCGGTACAACTTGAGCCCATATTGTGCTGCAAGCCTGTGGAAAATCGGGTGGGTAATATCGGGGGTGACATATATTGAAACGGGGCCGGCCCAGTGATTTACGGCATTGACGACACTGGTTTCAATAAAGTATTGCGCAATATTGGCGGCCTGTTCCGGGGTATATTGCGGCTGCAGCCTGGTTTTTACCTCGCCGGCCACAGGCTGCCTGGCAAACAGAATGAGTTCCGGGGTCTCCGTGCTCATGAATAATACCTTTTGACCAGGCGATCCGGTTTCACCCCAAACCAATACAACAAACGTAGCCACCACATTAGCATTATGGTACGTAATATCCCCTTGTGCTGCCAGCGTCGAGCAGAGGTGAACACCGGCGCCCTGAGGCGTACAGGCCAGGAGTCCCGCTTTAATCGACGGGAAAATTCGATATCTTCCATCAGTACGATATCGGCAAAACCACCCTTTCTCCGGAACAAACCGCGATCTATAAAGATCGCCTGGTCTCCGGTCACAATACCGGTCCAGGCCGATCGTAAATTCATCATGTATTCAATCAAGCGGAATATGGACTGCTCACTGTCAAGACGGACATCGAAGCGGCCCCATAATCGCCCAGCGGATAATGCCTTGTTGATCATGGCTGCGGTGTTATCAGGCAGTGTTGTATCCGCATGCAAAAACAGTAACGTTTGCGATGCCGCCTGGCTTGCTCCTTTGTTCATTTGCAACGCGCGCCCGGCGGCTGAGCGCAATAACACCAATCGACATCCGTTGGCGCTATCATGTTGGCCAATAAAACCGGTAACAATAGAAATCGTATTATCATTACTACCGCCATCGACCACGATAATTTCCTGAAAATCCTGTTTGTCGATTAACCTGGACAAAGTTAGTTCTATGAGACCACCCTCATTGAGAACCGGGATAACAACAGATATGTTTTTGTTCTGTTGTGATGTGACCAGCATTATTAAGTCAAAATCCGGCTCTATATATTATTCAGTTGGTTTGGAGGGTTTCCGCATACGAAACCACTTTATCCCAATCAACGCAGGCATTAACACACCATGGAAGAACAGGTCAAAGATATCGACAAGTCTGGTCAATTTACCATCCAGCAACAACCCTATTTTCTGCACAACATGTGGTTGCGGCTCAGCAGGATAAGGCGCCACGCCTATAAATACAGCGGCCAATATCAATAACCAGAACGGGGTTTT
>CAJVXG010000199.1 GCA_913009215.1 uncultured Gammaproteobacteria bacterium
CAGAAGATTCTGTACAAGCAAGAAAGACCCCTTTTATTACGATTATCGCCTGGGTATTTATTGGCCTTTCGGCCATGATCCTGATGGCTGCAATCTTCCAGATCGTAACAATTGTTTTCTTAAGTGTTGGTGACATGCATAACCTTATGGTCACGGAATTAAAGAAGACTATGAAGGATTCGGATATGCTGGGATTGGCGTTGCTAACACTGCGTTATGCCTGGGTTATGGTGGCTTTGGTGTTTCTTTATGCTGTAACACTTTTGTTGACGTCGATCGGTTTATTAAAACGACGGGAGTGGGCACGAAAGACCATGATCGTCTTGCTGGTCATTGCCATTTTTTATGAGCTGAGTGACCTGGCCTGGCAGTTCTATGTCATGAACAGCGCCATGGCGCCGCTGATGAAAGAGATGCCGGGGTTCGGGAGCGGTATAATGGCCATTGTGTTGGCTATCAGTGCAATAATGGTGTTGGCTTTTTGTGCCTTGTTTGTGTGGGTTATTATCAAGCTGTTGTCGGAAAAAGTCAGGCAGGAATTCGCAACACAATCGCCTTAGTAGATCAGGATGTCCTGGCAGTCCGCTCGCCATGTGCCGGCATGTTGTTGCAGGCGTCTATCAAGGTCATCAATCCCGGCATCGTTGTTGTCTACCCATTGCCGTAGCCAGCTTGCGCCATCGATCACATCAATGGGTGGGCGGTCTTTCTCGTATTCGTAGTCATGCTGCCGCCACAAGGCATAATCCGGATACAGTTGCCGCAAGGCCTTCAAGTAGAGTGCCATGAGGCGATAGGGCTTGAATTCCTCGTGCTGGTAATCTGCACTATCGGTATGAATTTGCAGACCAGAACAAAGCTGTCCCTGGTGTTTATGGAAAGTGGGTTCAAAATAACAGGGTCGCAGTACGGCGCCAAACGATTTTTCTTCGTTCAGGGCCTGCATACGCTCAAGGATTTTATGGCTGTCTATATCCGGTGCCCCCACCACTTCTAAAGGGTTGGTGGTGCCACGGCCTTCCGATAATTCCGTGCCCTCGAGCAATACCGTTCCGGCAAAGCATCGCGCCATATTGAGGCTGGCGGCATTGGGGCTGGGGTTGACCCATGCCAGTTGTCCTACAGGCCAGCCATAGCCGGGCGCCTGGTCCGGATTGTAACCCTGCATTTCGACGACGGTCAGGTCAAGCTCTAGTTGGTATTGCTTTTCAAACCAGTGCGCCATTTCTCCCATGGTCAGACCGTGTCGCATGATCATGGGTCCGGCGCCAACGAAACTCTCCCACCCGGCTTCCAGGATGGCGCCATCAATGGGTCGGCCGGCGGGATTGGGCCGGTCCAGAATCCAGATCTCTTTTTTATGACGGCTGCAAGCCTGCATCAAGTAGAGCAGGGTGGTGGCATAGGTATAAATACGACAACCGATGTCCTGTAAGTCAAACAACAGGACATCAAAGTGTTGCATCATGTCGTCCGTGGGCCGTCTGGTTTCACCATAGAGGCTGAATACCGGAATATCGTAAACAGGGTCGCGGTAATCCGCTGACTCGATCATATTATCCTGCTTGTCGCCGCGCATTCCATGCTGTGGACCAAAGGCAGCCGTGATGGTAAGCGCAGGACAGGAGAATAAGGCATTCAGGCTGTGCTGCAATGAACTGGTCACCGAGGCTGGATGGCCTGCCAGTGCCAGCTTTCTACCGGCCAGCCTTTTTTGCAGCCCGCTGTCTGTTATCAGTCGATCTATGCCCAACTTCATGGTCCGAGCTTAACCGACCCCCGTCGGCTTGAACAGGGTGCATTGGTCGGGCAGGGTCTGCCACTGGGGAGACGGGATGTCCCGGGAAGTTTCATATTTTGCAGGCCTTACCTATACTAGATAAAAGAAGATCCAGGGGTGAAGCATGGACACCAGTTTGCGCGTCGGCGGGGAGCACGGCGCCAGTATTATCGAGGGCCTGCCCGTTGACCGGAATATGATGTTTGCCGATTTTAAAGGCAGGCCTCGTCCGCGCGTGGAAAAAAGGCAAAGGCGTTTGTTGCAAAAGATCGGTTTTATTGCCCCTTTTCTGGATGAAGACGAACGCATACTGCTGGTTACCCAGGGTTGTTCCAATACCACCCTGCTGGAACAGTTGACGGCGGGCATGATTGTTTTCTTTCTCAAACGTGCCCTTTTTGTAGTGACCAACAAACGCCTGTTTCATATACCGGCGACCATGGATTATTCCTATCGTTATTCCATTGCGCAAATCCGTTTTCCCGATTGCGAGTCCCTGAATTTGCGCGGAGGTACCCTGGTGGCCAGGTATCGTAACGGCCTGAAGGACAAGTTCCTGTATATTTCCAGGTCCGAACGCAAGAAGCTCAAGGCCATTCTCAGCCGGTCACCTTTTCGTGGATTGGTGAGTCAGATTATGGGCAAGCAGCACCTGTGCCCCCGCTGTACCAAGGGCCTGCAGATCGATAATTTTGTTTGCCCCCATTGTGGTCAGGAATTTAAGGACCGGCATACCGGCTATAAATACTCAATGCTGATTCCGGGTGGTGGCTACTTTTATACACGCCATCCGGTTCTGGGGATTAGTGATGCTATCGTCGAGGCGGTATTGATTATTTTTGTATTAATCTTCGGGGTATCGACACTGCTTGGTGAGGAAGGTACTTTTCCGTTGTTCCTGTTTTTTGGGGTCATTCTTATTGCCGAGAAGGCCGT
>CAJVXG010000200.1 GCA_913009215.1 uncultured Gammaproteobacteria bacterium
GCCCGTCTCATTGCTGCGGCTTTGTTGCGCAAACAATGAATCGGCATCCGATACAGTAATATTTTGGGGCGTCGCCAAGCGGTTAGGCACCGGATTTTGATTCCGGCATACGGAGGTTCGAATCCTCCCGCCCCAGCCAGTTTACAATTATGCCTGGGAAAAAGGGGAGCAACATGTCGTTAGACAATATGCTGGTATTTACCGGTAATGCCAATCCGGCCCTGGCCGAATCGGTAGTGCATTACCTGGGTTTGCCCCTGGGCAAGGCTACTGTAAGCCAGTTTAGCGATGGCGAGGTCATGGTCGAGATCATGGACGATGTCCGTGGTCGTGATGTCTATGTCATGCAATCGACTTGTGCGCCCAGCAACGACAATTTGATGGAGATGCTGGTGATGATTGACGCCATCAAGCGCTCTTCGGCTCAACGTATCACGGCAGTGATACCCTATTATGGATACGCGCGCCAGGACCGACGGCCGCGTCGATCGCGGGTCGCCATAACAGCAAAACTGGTGGCCGATTTGATCACGGCGGCCGGTGCGGACCGGGTGATGACCATGGATTTGCACGCCGACCAGATTCAGGGATTCTTTAATATTCCGCTGGATAATATTTATGCGTCACCGGTGTTGCTGGGCGATTTGTGGCGCCATGAATACAAGGATTTACTGGTGGTGTCACCCGATGTCGGTGGTGTGGTCCGGGCCCGGGCCATGGCGAAACACCTGGAGTCGGATTTGGCCATCATCGACAAACGTCGGCCCAAGCCGAACGAAGCCAAGGTCATGAACATCATTGGTGAAGTGGATGGGCGAACCTGTGTCTTGATGGACGACCTGGTAGACACGGCCAATACCTTGTGTGAGGCCGCTGCCGCATTAAAGGAGCGGGGCGCGAAAAGGGTGTTGGCGTACTGTACCCATGCGGTATTGTCCGGATCGGCCATTGAGCGTATTAGTGGCTCAAAGCTCGATGAGCTGGTGGTGAGCGATACCATACCGTTGAGTGATATTGGTAAACAGTGCAAGAAAATTCGCCAGTTGAGTATTGATGAATTACTGGCCGAGGCCATGCGTCGCCTGGCCGAGGAAGAATCCGTTAGTTCCCTGTTTATGGACTAACGGGGTGAGAGAATTTGACTGGCAGGGTATAGGTACCCGCTGGTTGGGTAATATGAAAATAGCCGATCCTGGTCGCGGGTGAGGCGCTCTTAAATTTTTTTGGAGAACAGAAATGTCAGTAAAATATGAAATTAGCGCGGAAGCGCGTGATACGAAAGGATCGAGTGCGAGCCGCCACCTTCGTCGTGACGGAAAAGTACCAGCGGTGCTTTACGGTGCGGGAAAGGATGTGGTGTTACTTAGTCTGGATCATAATGCTGTGTTCCATAATCTGGAACACGAAGCATTCCATACCTCGATTCTAACCCTGAAGCTTGGTGGCAACAGTGAGAAGGCGATTCTGCGTGACGTGCAAATGCACCCATTCAAATCCAGAATTATCCATATCGATTTCCAACGCATTAGTGAAACCGAGAAAATCCATATGCAGGTCCCCTTTCACTTTGAGGGCGATGATGTGGCCCCTGGTGTCAAGCTGGAAGGCGGTATCGTTTCCCACTTGATGACAGAAATCGACATCACCTGCCTGCCCAAGGACCTTCCGGAGTATCTGCTGGTCGATATCTCCGAGCTTAGTCTGGGCCAATCCGTGCATATATCCGATCTGAAGCTGCCGGAGGGTGTGGAAATCACCAGCCTGGGGCAGGGCGGTCAGGATCTGGCCATTGTGACGATTGTTGCCATCCGCGCCAGCCTGGATGATGAAGCAGAAGAAGCCGCCGCCGCTGCTGAAGGCGAGGGTGAAGGCGAGGCCGCAGGTGAAGGGGAAGCTGCTGAGGCCGCTCCGGAAGAGGATAAAAAGGAAGAGTCCTGATTTATGACACAGGCGATCTCACTGATCGTTGGTTTAGGTAATCCAGGAAAAACCTATGCGGAGACCCGGCACAACGCCGGGTTCCGTTTTCTGCATATGCTGAAACAGCAGGCCGATATCCGTCTGAAGTCCGAGTCTCGCTTTCATGGCGATCTTGGACAAATCCATATTGAGCAACACCTGGTTTGGATGCTGGCGCCTACAACCTATATGAATCATAGCGGCCAATCGGTATCGGCGGTGGCCCGCTACTACAAGATATCGGTGCCGCAGATACTGGTGGTGCACGACGAGATTGATTTGCCGCCAGGATCGGCGCGGCTAAAGATTGGTGGGGGTTGTGGTGGCCATAACGGCCTCAAGGATATCGCCGATCATATGGGGTCGCGTGATTTTCTGCGGCTGCGTATTGGTGTCGGCCACCCCGGTTCCAGCAGCAAGGTCGAGGGCTATGTTTTGAAGAGGCCGCCGAAGGCCGAGCAGGCGCAAATCGACAGTGCATTGACTCAGGCGCAGTTGTATTTGCCGGATATTATCCATGGCCATTACGACAAGGTCATGAACTCATTACACAGTCATTGTTAGGGCGAACAGGACATGGGTTTTAAATGCGGTATTGTTGGTTTGCCCAACGTCGGAAAATCCACACTTTTTAACGCACTAACGCGTGCCGGCATTCAGGCGGAAAATTATCCGTTTTGCACTATTGATCCCAATGTCGGCATAGTCGAGGTACCAGATCCGAGGCTCGATAAAATATCCGCAATCGCCA
>CAJVXG010000201.1 GCA_913009215.1 uncultured Gammaproteobacteria bacterium
AATGAGTTGAAGACCCAGACCACCATTGCCTCGGCGCCGACACCGTCTGTTGAGACCATCCTGCATGCGATATTACCTTATACTTATGTCGACCATACTCATGCCGATGCCGTCGTCACGGTGACCAATACCCCCGGGGGCGAACAACACATCAAGGAAATATACGGCGATAGCGTGGTGGTGATTCCGTACACCATGCCCGGCTTTGATCTGGCCCGGGTTTGTGCCGAGCGATTTACCAGGGAACGCACAGACAATACCATTGGTATGGTGTTGATGAATCACGGTATTTTCTCATTTGCCGACGATGCCAGGAAATCCTATGAACGCATGATCGATCTCGTGACCCGGGCCGAGGATTTTCTAAAGGCGCGAGGGGCCTGGGAGTTGCCAGACTGGAAACCCCAGCCCTCTGCTACTGACATGCGCCATGGTTTGGCCAGTCTACGACAACAAATCTCGGAGCAGGCCGGGTTTGCGGTGATTATGCGCAATCAGGGCGATGCCGCCATGTTGGGCTTCACCCGGCACCCCGATATCAAAACCATTTCCCAGCAAGGCCCGGCCACCCCGGATCATGTCATACGCACCAAACGGCTACCGATGCTGGGTCGTGATGTGGCGGCCTATGCCGGGCAATACCAGCACTATTTTGATGAACACGAAAAAAATGCGAAGGAAGCCAAAACCATCCTCGACCGGGCGCCACGCCTCGTGCTCGATCCGGAGCTTGGGCTTTGCGCGGTTGGCAAGTCGGCCAGGGATGCCGTCATTGTTCAGGAACTGTATCAGCATACTATGGAGATTATTTTGCGGGCGACGGCACTGGAGCAATATCAGGCCCTGCCGGCACAGGACATCTTTGATGTCGAGTACTGGGATCTGGAGCAGGCCAAACTGCGCCGGGACGGCAAACCACCGATGTTCCAGGGCGAGGTCGCGGTGGTCACGGGCGCCGCCTCCGGCATCGGTAAGGCCTGTGTCGATTCCTTGCTGGCCCGTGGTGCGGCGGTGGTCGGTTGGGATATCAACCCAGCAATTACTGATGTCCATCAGGGCCCAAACTATCTGGGCCTGGAGTGCGATGTCACCGATGTAAATGCGGTGCAGAGTGCGCTGGAGCAAGGCGTGCGTGCCTTTGGCGGACTCGATATGTTGATTTTGAATGCCGGGATGTTTCCGCCAGCCATGCCGATCGCCGACATGGAGCTCGATGCATGGCAACAGACACTGGATCTCAACCTTACCGCCAACATGACCCTGCTGCGGGAAAGCCATGCGCTGTTACAGCAAGCGCCGCAGGGCGGACGGGTGGTGGTGATCGGCTCGAAAAATGTCGCCGCCCCGGGTCCAGGGGCCGGCGCCTACTCCGCGGCCAAGGCCGCGCTGAATCAGTTGATGCGGGTTACTGCGCTGGAGTGGGGTAAGGAACACATCCGTATCAATACCCTGCACCCCGATGCCGTATTCGATACCGGCATCTGGACCGAGGAGGTGTTGCAATCGCGCGCCAAATCGTATGGCATAACGGTAGAACAATACAAAAAACGTAACCTATTACAAATCGAAATATGTTCCCGCGATGTGGCCGAACTGGCGGCCGAGATGTGCGGACCCTTGTTTGCCAGGACCACTGCCGCCCAGGTACCGATCGATGGAGGTGATGTTCGGGTGATTTGAAAGTAAATAGTCTTCGGTCCTACGGCTACTTGCTTTTTGTTGATTGGGTGGCGCATTATGCCGTCTTATGTATATTTCGTATATTAGGGAATATTGTGTCCCTGGCACCTATTTTTATTTACTGAGACAAGGTTGGAAACATGAACGAATCAAATTTCACTAATATTTCAAAACGGCGTTTTCTTATCTATTCCACGACTGCATTCGGTGTCGGCGCCTTGGGTGGCATTGCCGGTTCGCTGTTCTGGGCCAGCAACAGCACATCATTTATGAGCTATGTAAAGGGAAGGCAGAATGCGGCACTCAGTGCGCTGTTCCGCAGGGTGTTGCCCTTGCAAGGGAAAAAGATAGATGTATCTTTCGGTGACTCGATTCGGCGTCTGGTAACGGCCGGCGTCATTTCCCCCAAAAAGTTCAGGCGGGTATACGCGAAACGGGGTGGGGTTCCTCAATGGATTGAGCAGTTGTTTATAAAACCGTCATCAACGCCGATAACCCTGAGTTTTCAAACAGCACCCTATTTGCTCAACCTGTTGTGGCCGCTCGGTGTCGCCACAAAGACCCGGTTCAATGAGAAAAGCCCGTTGCTAGGTCCGAATCTTGGCCGCTATGCCAGTACCGGCGGCTGGATCCTGGGTCAGGCACCGCGTGGTAGCGGTTATTTCAATAAAGTTACGGCGGTTCCGCTAAATGCCTCACAGGAGGCTGCCGTGCTTACGGCGGCGAACAACAGCTATCGGCCCTGCTGTAACAATTCCACCTTCTTCCAGGACTGCAATCACGGATCGGCATTACTCGGCCTCTACGAACTCGCGGCCTCGCAGGGCGCCAGCGTCAATGAACTCTATACCATCGGCCGCATTGCCAACAGTTACTGGTATCCCGATGAATACGTCGAGATGGCCTATTTCTTCCAGAAACTGGAAAAGACAAGCTGGGACCAGTTGCGTCCGGAAAAAATCCTTAGCAAGACCTTTTCTTCATTCGGAGGTTGGCAGAAAAATGTGCATCGGCGT
>CAJVXG010000202.1 GCA_913009215.1 uncultured Gammaproteobacteria bacterium
AGTTTGTCACTCTTGGTGTAGATTACATGGGCAAGAGTGTGCGCCGTTATAGCAGTTCCCGCCCGCAGATACTGGCACGTTATCGTTTCTCCAACCTGAGGGGGCAGGCGGACAGGATTCACAATCGCTGCCGATCTGCGGCCTTTACCAAGTGGTGTGAAACCAATGCTCCACGCAACGAACAGAGCAAATGTAAACAGGCCCTGAAGCAGGCGGCAGGCCAATTTACCACCAGCAGCATGAACCTGCGTTCCCAGCCGGTACTGAATGACTATGGTTCCACGCGCTCCATTAGCCTGTATTATCCGTGGCGCAGTAGCCAGATGAAGAACTTTGTACTGGTGGGGGATGTCACCCTGAAAATGGAAGGTTCTATCAACCTGCGCCGTAACCGATAATTTGCATAGTATTACTGGGGAGACCGGTAAATAGTGCGCACCCCTCATATCTTTGGGTCCCTTCTCCCTCCGGGACCTCGGTACCCCCTTGTGGGGTGGAAGGACAGAGCCTGCCCCGGACTGGATCCGGGGATGAGGGAGAGGGAGAAACGATGCACACTATTTGCTGGCCGGATCAGTAACGCAGCTTTTCGCCACTGTACGGGTCGATAATGGTGCTGGCCTGTTGCCTGCCGGCACCCACCCGTCCCGGAAGAATATAGTCGGACAAGCCGCGCAGGCGCCGCACCGCCTCGCGGTAGCTGCGCACCGGTTGCTGACCGGCGCGATTGGCGCTGGTGGAAACGATGGCGCTGCCGGTGGCAAGGCATAAGGCCGCGGCCTGTTTATGTGCCGTGACCCGTACCGCTACTTTGGAAGATCGTCCCCGTAATTGATACAGCACGCTGGTCCTGGCCGGTAACAGACAGGTCACTGGTCCGGGCCAGTGTTTTTTCGCATCCTCGGGAATATCCAGGACAAATTCATCGATCTGATCGATATTGGCCGCCAGCAGTATTAGCCCCTTTTGCCAGGGACGTTTCTTGAATCGCAACAGGCGTTGCAGGGCGCGGGGATTGCGGGGGTCGCAGGCGAAACCAAAACAATATTCTGTAGCATAAACAACAATACCGCCGCTGTTGATGATGGAGGCGGCCTTTTCAATCTGGGCCCTTGGCATTTTAGTCTTTTAATTGTTGTTGCAAGGCCTCATCTTTTTTGGCGATGAGCCTGGCGTTGTTTTCGCGTTCGCTCTTCAGTCGTTGGGCAATATATTTATCCGATAGCGCCAGGATTTGTGCCGCCAGGTAGGCAGCGTTTTTAGCACCGGCCTTGCCGATAGCCACGGTGGCCACCGGAATTCCGCTCGGCATTTGTACGGTAGAGAGCAGCGAGTCCATGCCTTGCAGTGAGCCGGCATCGATGGGTACGCCAATGACGGGTTTTAAGGTCAGCCCGGCTACCGTGCCGGCGAGGTGTGCCGCCAGTCCGGCTGCGGCAATAAACACGGCACAACCACGGGTATCGGCTTCGCGTACATAGGCATGGGTGTCCACGGGTGTACGGTGGGCCGAGGTAATCTTGACTTCAAAATCCACGGCCAAATCCTTCAGGATATCCAGTGTGGCCTGCATGGTGCCAAGATCGGAGTCTGAACCCATTAGAACTGCGACAAAAGGTTTGCTCATTGTTTTTAGCCTTGATTGGTTTGTTGTATCTGAATAACGTGAATTATGTCAGAACCGACAGCCCGGATCACCTTATGATTGCCGGTCTATGGCACGGTAACCGATATCGGTACGGTAATAGGCATCCTTCCAGCGAATTTTTTCTACAGTTTCATAGGCCCGTTGCCGGGCATCAGTGACGTCATTACCCAGTGCGGTAACGCACAATACCCGACCACCATTGGTGACGATATCGCCGTTATTACTGGCGGTGCCGGCATGAAATACCTTGATGTCCTGGCCGTGGTCCTGCTGCGAACCAGTGATGACATCGCCCTTGTGGTATTGCTCCGGGTAGCCGCCCGCGGCCATCACCACCCCCAGTGCGGGCCGGGGGTCCCAGTGCGCCTCTACCGTGTCCAGCTTGCCATCCAGGGCGGCCTCTACCAGTTCGATGAGGTCGGAGCGTAGGCGCAGCAACACGGGTTGGGTTTCCGGGTCACCAAAGCGGCAATTGTACTCCAGTACCTTTGGCACACCGTCCTTATCGATCATTAGTCCGGCATAGAGGAAACCGGTGTAGGGAAACCCGTCTTTGGCCATTCCCTTTACAGTGGGTTCGATCACCTCGGCCATGATGCGCTGATGCATTTCTTCAGTGACGACTGGCGCCGGTGAGTAGGCCCCCATGCCACCGGTGTTTGGGCCTTTGTCACCATTGTCGCGGGCCTTGTGATCCTGTGAGGTGGCCAGTGGCAGGATGTGTTCGCCATCGACCATACAAATAAAGCTGGCCTCCTCGCCTTTGAGAAACTCCTCGACAACAACCCGGTGTCCGGCCTCGCCAAACACGTTGCCGGACAGCATGTTCTCTACCGCAGCTATGGCCTGGTTCTCAGTCTCGGCCAGAATGACGCCCTTGCCGGCGGCAAGGCCATCGGCCTTGATGACAATCGGCGTCCCTCGTTGTTTGATGTAGTTTATTGCCGCAGTAGCATCGGTAAAACTTTGATAGGCCGCGGTTGGAATGTTGTATTGTTTGAGGAAATCCTTGGTAA
>CAJVXG010000203.1 GCA_913009215.1 uncultured Gammaproteobacteria bacterium
TACAGCTCATTCATGATCCTGGCCGTATCTTCATTTTCAAACGACTCATGCGCCATGACATGACACCAGTGACAGGCGGAGTAACCAATGGACAGCAATATCGGTCTGTCATGATCGCGTGCCATGGTTAAAGTCTCTGCGTCCCAGGGGTGCCAGTGCACCGGATTGTCGGCGTGTTGCAGTAAGTAGGGGCTGGTTTCCTGTGACAGGCGGTTTCCTGTAATAGCCATATATTTCCTGAGTAAATTGATCAACTATACCGTGGGAGTATAAGGATTTCCTGCCTGTTTGAACACAGGTGACTTTCTAAAACCGGCTCTATAGTATGGACAGCCTGTTTTGACAGCATATTATTAAAGAACACTGCAGAGAAAGATATCTTGTATGGCGCATCTCAAGGTGCGTTGTTAATACCGGAAAAAGACTCAGGGAAAAGTATTGCCTATGTTCTGGGACAAGAAAAAATCCAAAAAGAGAAGGCGCAGAAGGTCTTCTTCAGCGCGTAAGAAAAAGACCGCCGAGATTCGGGCACTTGAGAAATTTGTCGTCGAGGAAATAGAACTCGATGCCCCTGCCGGACCTATAGGTGAGCATGCGATAAGTCCCGTTCGCAAAATAAACCGGGATCGGGTGCCATCACAGTGGTTGTCGGATATCAAGGCCACATTGGGCTGGCTGTTTTTATGGATATTTTTGATTGCCGCATCATTTTATAGTCGCACTATCTGGCCCATGGATGAAACCTGGGTACTGGCTACCGCCTGGGAGATGTGGTTCAGGGAATCCTGGCTGGTGCCCATGATGAATGGCCAGGTTCAGCCAGAGGGTCCACTGTTGTCCTGGCTGGTGTTGGCTGGATGGAAACTGTTTGGTGTCGAGTCCTGGTGGGTGCGATTGGTTCCCGCCATTTTTTCTTTTTTGAATCTCGTCTTGCTGGTGCGTTTGGCGAATCATTTGTGGCCTGGGCGTCATGAGATACGTCGTTATGTACCACTGGTACTGCTGACCAGTTTTTTCTGGGCGTTTTATTCGACCCTGGCACTACAGGATTTGCTGGTCGTCTTTTTTGTGCAGTTGTCGGTTTATGCCTTGCTGTGGACATGGCGTCTGCAAAACAAACATTTGTGGTATTTGTTGCTGGCGATTTCGATGGCATTGGGGGTATTAACTACCGGCCCGGTATTCCTCATTTATGTATTACCCGTTGCATTGCTGGGCCCGTTCTGGGTTAGTGAAGAACCGCAGGTACCCGCCGGCCGATGGTATGGCGGCATTATCAAGGCCCTGGTACTTGCTGGCGGGCTGGTGGCTGCCTGGTTGATTCCCGCCAGTGCCGCGACGAGCTCAGGGACGGCATTTATTAAAGGCTTCCTCTATAGCGATGCCGTCTTTAGAGGTCTTGAGGTCTTCTCCCATGGTCGCCAGCCATGGTGGTGGTATCTGTTGCTAATGCCTCTTCTGGCCTTACCCTGGAGTTTGTGGCCATTGCTGTGGATGAGGTTATGGTTTATCCGTCGTAACAAGATGAGTCCCGGCCTGGTGTGTTGTATAGCCTGGGGCGCGCCGTCTGTTGTGCTGTTATCTATATTCGGTTTCCGACAGCCGCAAATGTTATTGCCGTTATATCCAGCCTTTGCCCTGGCGGCAACGTATCTGCTGTTCGATGATGAACTGGTCAATCGTGGTCAGAGCCGCGGTTACTCCACCATGAGCATACCTTTTATATTGATTGGTGGCTTAATGATTATGATGCCGATTATCCCGAAAAATGAACACCTGCCAGCGTTTCTGTGGCAAGTGTCACCCTTTGTCGGGTTTGGTGTAATTGGTATCGGTATACTGCTGGCCTGGTTGCCGATTCCTGAGGTCAGGAGACGCATTATGAATCTGGCTATAGGCAGCCTGGTGCTGACCGTTGGCGCTATCGTTGCCTTTTCTATGAAGTTTGGTTATGTATTTGATATTACCGAGCCGGCCCAATTTATTGCCAAGGCCCAAGAAAACAATATCCCCATCGCCCATGTGGGCCGATACCATGGACAATTTCATTTTGCCGGCCGTTTACAAAAACCAATAGAAGAGGTCAAACTGGATCAGGCCAGCTTTTGGGCTGCCAGTCATCGCCATGGTTTTCTGATAGGCTATGAAAATCAATGGCGGCCCAGGCTGGGTATCGGCAGCAAGCCGGCACTGTCGGTGATACTGCGAGACACCAGGCTGAATATCTGGCAAGCTAGGGATATTAAATAAGAAATTATCTGCGCCAGTGTTAATCGCACCCGACATCAACGAAGTTATTTTTTCCCTGCCCGCGTTTACGTTGCCATTAATTGGTGTAGTGGCTATCAAGGTGCATTGGTACGGTGTTATGTATGCCATTGGTTTTCTTGGTGGCTGGGCGTTGGGTGTATATCGTACCAAGAAAAAGGAAATCGGCTGGAACAAGATCGATGTTTCCGATATTTTATTTTATAGCATGATCGGCATCGTTATTGGTGGGCGCTTGGGCTATGTGCTGTTCTACAATCCGGGCTTTTATCTTGGTAATCCTGGAAAGATCCTGGCCTTCTGGGATGGCGGCATGTCCTTTCATGGCGGTCTACTGGGTGTGTCACTGGCTATGTGGTGGTATGCACGCAAATCAAATCGCAG
>CAJVXG010000204.1 GCA_913009215.1 uncultured Gammaproteobacteria bacterium
CAACGTATTAAACAGGGCAAGGCAAAAAATGTAGAAGTACTATGTGCCGACATCCGCGCTGTCGACATCAGCAATGCCTCTGTGGTGGTGATGAATTTTACCCTGCAATTTATACCGCCGGAGGAACACCTGAAGTTACTGCAAAAAATTTTCCGGGGTCTGGTGCCCGGCGGCTGCCTGATTCTTTCCGAAAAGATTGTCTTCGATGACCCGGAGGAAGCGCAATTCAACGAGGCCATGCACCACGCCTTCAAACGGGCCAATGGTTACAGCGATCTGGAGATCAGCCAGAAACGCACCGCGCTGGAGAAGGTGCTGGTTTGCGATTCGTTGCCAGGTCATCAACAGCGCCTGCGACAAGCCGGATTTGCAAAACACCATGTCTGGTTTCGATGCTTTAATTTCGCTTCGATGATCGCTATCAAGTAATGCTCGACTACGATGATTTCTACAGCGCGATAGAAACCACGCCACTGATGCCGTGGCTGAAAACGCTACCGGGCACCATCGATACCCTGTTAAGTAATGGCCACGGCGACATGCCGCAATGGCAGCGGACCATCGCCGGTATGCCGACACTATCGGCAAAAACGATCGACTTACAAAACGGCATCCGTATCGGCACGGCCGATGATGCTAACGATGCCGACAAGCAAGTTTTACTGGCACAATTAAAAAAATTATTGCCCTGGCGCAAGGGCCCGTTTAAGGTCTTTGGCATTCATATCAATAGCGAGTGGAGGTCCGGCTGGAAGTGGGATCGGCTAAAGCATCATATTCAACCATTACAACATCGTACCGTACTCGATGTCGGCTGCGGTAATGGCTATTACTGCCTGCGCACGATCGGCGCCGGCGCCAAACTGGCGGTTGGTATCGACCCGACACAATTGTATGTCATGCAGTTTCAAATGATAAAAAAATACCTGGCCGATGTCCCGGCCTATGTGTTACCGCTCGGCATTGAACACATGCCACAATCGTTACCAGTATTCGACACCGTGTTCTCAATGGGTGTAATCTACCACCGCAAGGAACCGAAAACGCATTTGCGGGAACTGAAGAACCTGCTACGCGATGGTGGTGAACTGGTGCTGGAATCGCTCATTATGGATGGCGACAAGGACGATGTGCTGGTGCCGGATGGCCGTTACGCCAGGATGCGCAACGTCTGGGCGATCCCGTCGGTAGCGACACTGGAACAGTGGCTTATTGAAGCAGGCTTTCAGGACGTTCGCGTTATCGATGTCAGTACCACCACGACTGAGGAACAGCGCAGCACCGACTGGATGCAGTTTGAATCCTTGTCGGATTTTCTTGACCCCGGGGATATAAACCTTACTATTGAGGGCTATCCGGCACCGAAACGGGCCCTGGTTCTGGCGAACAATAAATAATTTATTTCACCAGCTGAAATATCCCTAATGCGGTACATACCGCACCCAGTATATAAAGGATCATGGCCTTGTCGCCCGGTGAACCGGTCAATGCCGACGACAACCTTCCGCTCCAGGAGCCGCTGATATTGTAGCCCCACATTAGCAGACCGATCCCTGCAACAATCAAGGCAATGCCGATCACCATGCGCTGTTGTTTCCTTTTCATTTGATCCTTTCTGTTATCAACAGTCTTTTAATATAAATAACCGTGCTACCGCATCGCCAGAATTTGCTTAAGCAATACCGGATCGTCCCATTCACGCGAACCGACAGCCCGGTGCGTAACCATGCCATTGGGACTGACAATATACGTTGTTGGCAAACCAATGACGGGATATTTTGCAATAACCGTACCCTTTATATCCATTAATATCGGAAAGCTCATTGGATAGGTGCCGGTGAAATCGAAGATCTTGTCTTCGTCCTCACCGACGTTGATGGCCAGCATGACGACGCCCTTATTCTTGATTTTCTTCCAGGCGCGCTCCATCGACGGCATCTCATAACGGCAGGGTGGACACCAGGTGGCCCAAAAATTAATGATCACCACCTTACCGCGATACTGCGACAGGGTATAAATCTTTCCATCTGTACCCTTTAAGCGAAAATCAAGGGCCTTGTAGGGCTTGGCCACCCTGGGGAGAGTTTGCTTTAATTTTTTTTCCGTCGCCTGTGCCTGAGCAGCAAACAAAACCAGAAGGAATATTGTCGCTATAGTTCGTATCATTGGATGTAAACCTTTTCCGGGTCGGGGTGGATATCCGGACCACATTGCATATTTTTTATTAGTGCGCGGTGTTTCTTGCCATGCTGTTCCCAGTATATTTCCAGATCAAAACGCTGGCCCGGCCTTAAACCGAACATGGAAATACCCCAGTTGTAGTCTCCCGGCTGATACTGCTGCACCGTAGGATACAAGGCCCAGTGTAAAGCGGTTTTTGCAGAACCCGATACTGTACTTTTTGCAAACCTGCGCTTCCAGTACTCACGTGTCTTCATACGTAATTTTTTACCCTGATAATGCACCACCCATTTATCAAGATCGTAGCGCAATGGGCTCGGCACACTATTGCTGGATGTATTCTTAAACACCGTTTGAAAGGCACATTCGCGCACCAATACCTCGGTCATCTTGACGTCAAAGCCACGACCCAGAAAAAATCCGCGAAACATATCCGGCAATCGTTGCACCAGGCGCAA
>CAJVXG010000205.1 GCA_913009215.1 uncultured Gammaproteobacteria bacterium
CGTATTAGCGGTGTCTTGCCCCGTCCTGGTAAGGTAAACAATTCGTGCTCAAAAATACCCTTGAGGCACAACTTGCCCCGATTGACATCGGCGTTACCGACACCACGGCTGGCCACGGCCATACCGTCGCCATTCATGCCCACTTCGATCGAGCAGCCGGTAGAACAATATCCGCATGTAGTGTATTTCCATTCGACCACCCCCTTGTCGGCGATCTTGATGGGATTCTTTTTATGGCGGCCAAATAACATAACTGCATTTTAAATTTATTTATTCGAGTGGCCCTCATTAGGGGTTAGTAGCAAAAATATCTGTTCCCCTTCCATGCGAACCGGGAAGGAAGCAGCACAGCCTTCGTCCGGCTCTACGGCAATACCGGTATCCAGACTAATACGCCAGTCATGTAACGGGCAGGTGACCTTGTTACCGTGGACCATACCTTGCGACAGGGGTCCACCCTTGTGCGGGCATTTGTCACGCAAGGCAAACACCTTGTCATCGGCCGTACGAAACACGGCAATATCGCCATCGGCAGTTTTAATAACGCGCGCGCCTTGTTGCGGAATATCGCTCAGCGAGCCGACCTCAAGCCAATCACCATTTACTGTTTGTTTTTTACTCACGGATTGCATACCTGCTTTCTCCAAAGATTTAATCAGCCCACTTTTTTCAGCGGTGTAAATTCATGTTCATCAACACCCTCGGCACGTGCCTTCCAGGGGTCATCCTGGGAAAATTTTTGCGCATAATCAAAACGCTGAACCAGTTCCTTGCGGCCTGCTTCGTCATCAACGATATGCTCCTTGATGTAACTCAGGCCAACGCGCTCGACCCACGGTGCGGTACGTTCCAGGTAGCGCGCCTCTTCACGATAGATTTGCATAAAGGCAGCACAATGCTCCAGCACCTCTTCTGTGGTTTTGACGTGGCATAAGAAATCGGTGGCCCGCACCTTGATGCCGCCATTACCGCCAACGTGCAGTTCATAACCGGAATCGACACACACCACACCAAAATCCTTAATCGTGGCCTCGGCACAATTACGCGGACAACCGGACACGGCGGCCTTAAACTTATGTGGCATCCAGGAACCCCAGGTCATTTGCTCAATCTCGATACCCAGGGCCGTCGAATTCTGGGTACCAAAACGACACCACTCGGAACCGACACAGGTTTTTACCGTACGCATGGCCTTGCCGTAAGCATGGCCGGAAACAAAGCCCGCTTTGGATAATTCTCCCCAAAGCGCAGGCAGGGTTTCTTTTGGAATACCTAACAGATCAATACGCTGACCACCGGTGACGTGGACTGTTGGCACGTCAAACTTCTCCGCAATCATGGCAATCGCCTTCAGTTCGGTCGGGGTGGTTTCTCCGCCCCACATACGCGGAATCACAGAATAGGTACCATCTTTCTGGATGTTGGCGTGTACACGCTCGTTAATGAACCGTGACTGGTTATCGTCCTGGTATTCCCCCGGCCAGGCGCATATCAGATAGTAGTTCAATGCCGGTCTGCATTTATTACAGCCGTCTTCATTCTTCCAGTCGAAACGCTGCATCACTGCCGGTATGGTCTTTAACTCCTGCTCACGGATACCGACACGTACTTCGTCATGGCCATGCCCGGTGCAGGGACACATGGGTTTTTTCGCCGGCGTGTCAGAATAATCGCTACCCAGTGTCGTCGCCAGTAATTGCTCTACCAGCCCGGTACAGGAACCACAAGAGCTGGAGGCCTTGGTATGGGCGCGAACATCATCGACAGTAAACAGGCCTTTCCTGGTAATGGCATTGACGATGTCACTCTTGCAAACACCATTACAACCACAAATCTCGGCACTATCGCTCATGGCAGCAACGGCATTTTCACCACCATGACCGGAATTCCCCAGGTGGGCCTGGCCATAGAACAGATAACTGCGCATATCGCTGACATCTGTGCCTTCGCGCATCAACTGGAAATACCAGGCGCCATCAACGGTATCGCCATAGAGCACGGCTCCCTGTATCACGTTGTCTTTTAATACGATCTTCTTGTAAATACCGGCAGATGCGTCCTGCATAACAATTTCGTCGGTGGATTCATCACCGGTAAAATCGCCCGCGGAGAACAATTCAATACCGGTAACTTTCAGCTTGGTCGATACCATGGAACCTTCATAACGGGCATAACCCAGTTGCGCCAGATGGTTGGCACAGACCTTGGCCTGCTCAAATAATGGCGCCACCAGGCCATAGACCTGACCGCGATGCTGCACGCATTCGCCTACGGCATAGATCCGTGGATCGTAGGTCTGCATGGTGTCATTGACCACAACGCCACGTTCGCAATGCAATCGTGCACTCTTGGCCAGCCCAATATTGGGACTAATCCCCACCGCCATGACAACGATATCGGCGGTAATTTCGCGACCATCCGCCATGACCACACCTTGCACACGTTGCTTGCCAATGATTTCCTTGGTGGACGCCTCCATCTGAAATTCGATGCCACGCTCCTCCAGCGAACGTTTCAGCATTTTTCCGGAGGCACTGTCCATCTGCCGTTCCATCAGGGTGTCCATCAGATGTACCACGGTGACTTTCATGCCCTGTTTCTTCAGGCCATTGGCCGCTTCCAGCCCAAGTAATCC
>CAJVXG010000206.1 GCA_913009215.1 uncultured Gammaproteobacteria bacterium
AAATATTGACAAGCTATACATAGCCTGGCGCACACAAAAAGGCCAGAGTGTTCTCTGGCCTGCAAATAAATAGATCCAGGAAATTCTTTACCAGGCTACCAGATATATGCCGATTACAATCGCTATCGACAATAGCGCCAATGTCAAAAAATTGAATCTACGCTTTTCTCTCAGTGATAACACCATATCCCACCTCCTGTTTAGGCATATTTCGAGAAATCCATTCAAATACCACCTAACTTTAAACAGACTGGAGGGCCAAGGCAATATGAAATTACATATTCAATGTTTTTCCCTGCATCTGGCGCAATTAAAGCCCTGCTACTAAACTAGTATTACTAATAAAGTGTTACAGATCGACACAAGCTAAATCAGATAATAGGCAAGGCCTGCCAAAGACATACTACCCATCAGCATCAAATGGAGCCGATATCGGTCACCCTCTCGTCGATGTCGGAGATAATTGATCAACAAACCAGCGAGGCTAATCAACAGACCGGCAATCATCAGGTAAAAAAAGTAACCGAGCAGCTCCTGGTTCCAGAGCCGACGTAAATTTACAGGGAAATTTAATTTGTCGTAAATAGCGGGATCGATAAAACCGGAAGTGTCGAGGCGCGCCTGGTCCAGAAAAACCACGCCAAGAATCAATAGCAGCCAGCCCAGCAGGCCGATCCAGAACAGGGATTTTAACAAGCGATCGGATTTGTAACGACGATCAAGACCCTCGTACTCACCCGTTTTTATTTTCTTGCGAGACCCCACCCTGGTGTCACACTAACATAGTTAATGCAATCTTTCCTGATACATGTCGTCTATTTGACCGGCATAGTGTTTTTCTATGACCTTACGCTTTATCTTCAGTGTCGGAGTCAGCATGCCATTGTCCACGGTCCATTCCTCGGCAACTCGCGCTACATGACAGATGCGGGCAAAGCCCGGGAAATCGTGTAACTGCTTATTGGCGCGATCGCATAACTCCTGGACATTGTCGATATCGCTGTAGACCAGCAGACCCAGCTTTGGACGACCCTCGCCAATCAACATAATTTGCTGAAAAGCGGTATCAACCATGATGGCCTGTTCGATATCGTTCGGCGGTACCTTCTCACCACTGGACATAACAATGACTTCTTTCATGCGGCCGGTGATATAGGTACGGCCACCACGAATCTCGGCAATATCACCGGTATGAAACCAGCCGTCTTCATCTATCGCTGCCCTGGTGGCCTCCTCATTTTTCCAGTAACCCATCATGGTATTGGGGCCCCGGGACAGCAGCTCACCTTCCTCGCTGCAACGTACCTCGATACCCTCCAACGGACGCCCGATCGATACCGGATCATTATCGTTCATACGATTGGCGCAAATGACCGGGGAGGTTTCCGTCAGACCATAACCCTGGACCACGGGCAGGCCCAGACCATTAAATACCCGCGCCAGCTCCCTGGGGTAGGCGGCGCCACCGACGACGATCATTTGCATACGACCGCCCATGCGCCGGAACAGTTTATTCGCTACCAGTAACTTCAGTATGGGCCATTTCAAATTGTCCATAAACGACGCCTGCTTGTTAAACCGGCGCCAGCCAATATTAGTGGCGGCATCAAATAATTTCCTCTTTGGTGAACCCTTCGGCATGGCCGCCTGCAAACGGGCATAAATTTTTTCAAAAATGCGTGGCACCGATATCAATATGGTTGGTTTCTGTTGCTGCAAGTCTTCGCCCAGCAAGGTGATACTGCGCGCATAAACCACCTGGGCCTTGGCCAGGATGGCGCAGTAATATCCGGTGGTGCGCTCAAACATATGCGACAGCGGCAAAAAAGACAGGAAGCGACCGCCAGACGTAATCGGGAAGGCCTTGTAGGCGGCAATGGCGTTGCTCATTATATTGCGGTGGCTCAGCATCACGCCTTTGGGACGGCCGGTGGTTCCCGATGTGTAGACAATGGTGGCTAGTTCTTCCGCATCCGCCGGACACTGCGGCGACAAGGCCCCGTCCGCCGGCAACCAGTCACGCAATAATTGCGCCTTGCCATCATCGACCGTAACTGCGTCCAGGCAAATGACGCGCTCTATGGTATCGGTCTGCTGCTGCAGCTCGTTCCACATACTACCTTGCTCCAGCAACAACAGGCGGGACCCGGAATTATTCAGGCACCAGGCCATGTTATCGGCACGGTCATCGAAATAGAGCGGCACCACCACCAGACCCAGGCCCAACGCAGCCTGGTCAAACAGCACCCACTCGACACGATTGTGCAGACACAGGGCCACGCGATCGCCGGCCTTGAGACCGGAGGCGGCAAACGCCGCCTGCCAGCGTGCGACCTCACGACCGACCTGGTCCCAGGTCCAGTCCACCCATTGCCGGCCATCGTATTGCCGATAGGCCAGCGCCTGCGGAATCTCCTGCAAATTCTTGCGCAGCAGGTCGTACAGCGTGGATTTCTCGGTTATCTCCATCACCGAACCTCCCGTGTGTTAGCTAGTAATCCCAGTTGGCCTGAAAGCTCAAGATATTGACGTCAGATGAATACTCACCAGTCAGCGTGTGTCCCAGTTTCGTCGTGTTATTGATTTTGGTATCGCTGATAAATAAATGGGCAAAACCA
>CAJVXG010000207.1 GCA_913009215.1 uncultured Gammaproteobacteria bacterium
GGGGGGTATCCAAAAAAATAACGGAGGAGGTAAGCAAAAATGTTACAAAAATTCCGAAGAGTATTATTCAGTGTCATCTGCGCGGTGGTTGCCCTAATGGTAACCGGACCCGCCCAGGCGGTGAACTGGCTGAAACTGCAGGGCACGGAGCCACCGGATGCGTCGGCACGAGCCAGGATCTGGGGTTTCATCCAGCCTCAATATCAGGCCGCTGACGGCACCAGGCTCCAGGCCGGCGGCTGGTCCGGTCAGAACGCCAATTTCAACGTTGTCGCGCCTGACCGCAAGTCCGAATCCCAGTTCCAGCTCCGTCGCGCCCGTATCGGCGTGCGCGGCACCGGGTTTACCCTGGATTCCAACGTCAATTACTTCTTCCTGGCGGAATTCGGCAACAATGGCATCACCGCCCCCGGGAACGGTAAGAGCGCCGGGCGCATTACCGATGCCAGTGTGACGTTGAGCCACATCCCGGGTGCCCGTATCCGCGTGGGCCAATTCAAGTTTCCCGGCAGCGAGGAAGGTTTGCAGGCCATTCATGTATTCGACTACGTCAACTTCACCAACATCAGCGACCAGCTGCTGCTGGAACGCTTTGTTGCCGGCGACGGTTCGCAGGACGGCATAGGGTCCTATATCAACAAGCCTGTCCAGCCGGTCAACGCCTTTCGCGATGTCGGCATTCAGGTATTTGACTGGTTTACCAAAGGCAAGTGGGAGCATACCTATGCCTTTATGGTAGGTAATGGCAATGGCATCACCCGGGGTGACAATAATGGCAACAAGGAGGTCCGTTACTATTGGTCGTCCGAGCGGATGTTCGCCGGCGCCGGGAGTTTTCCATCCGAGGCCCACCTGGCGCCACCGTTGTGGAATTCCAGAAAGGCCCATGGCGCGCGCAAGGCGCGTACCCAGGGATGGAAGCTGTATGCCTGGTACCATGACGGCAAGCGCACCCTGACCATGGAAAACCCCGGGACCTATGACCGTAAGCGCTATGGCATCGGGTCCACCCTGCGCAAGGGCAAGCTGCGGGTCGGCACAGAGTACATCAAAGGCAAGGGCATGATCCGCAACGGCACAGACGCCGGCGCCGTGCCCGGCAGCGCGAATAATGCCAACACGGCGGTCGCTGACATCAATATCGAAACAGATGGTGAGGCGAATGGCTGGTATGTGGATGTGGGCTACCTGGTGACGCCCAAGCTCGAGTTGGACGTGCGTTTCGATGTGTATAATCGCAGTACTCATAGCGCTAACAAGGAACGCAAGTTCGAAACGCTTACCCTGGGGGCACAGTATTTCTTCAACAAGAAGAGCCGCCTGATCGTCAACTACGAATTCCGGAACGCCGAGGCGCCGAATCTCCCGGGAAGTGCGACACCAAACCGGATTCTGGATGGCATAGACGACCGGATAACGGCGCAACTGCTGATTGTGTTCTAGGAGGGATGTGCCACTGTTGTCTCACTTAGTACGAAGCGTCATGCCGGAAACAGCGAAACTGTTGTCCGGGATCCAGTAAACCTTTGAGAGTTCCGGAATGACGATAAAGGAATGTGTATTTCATGCAGGCGGAACGAATGATTTTTATTCCTTCATGTGGTTGGCACGTTTGAGGTTAAGATAATACGTGTTTTGATAACCCCGACCGCAAAGTCGGGGTTTTTTTCTGCAGGTCTTGAAAATTATATCCTGAGGTTGTCCCTGGCCGAGTCAGTCCGTAGGTTGGGGTGAATGGTTTTTATGAACCCCAACGTCTTTCTGCATGAATTGTTGGGGTTCGTTACTCTCACCCCAACCTACAGAATAGACTAGAAATAGCTTTTGACTTACCCGCGACCTCGGTAGCCCGTTCCCTACCAGACTGGTTTCGACAACCTTGCAGGCAGTGAGGATGAATTGCATATCTTGACCGATGAACCAATAGCTTGTGTTTTTTGTTCTTTTTCGACCTCGAATATCCTAGAATTGCGTATGCCGTGACCCGTCTACGGGAGCCTGAGATTCAAGCCGACATTATCGGGGTGTGCCATGTTTCGTCTGTATGCAAATATCTGGATGGGCGTGTTAATTCTGATCGCAGTTGCGGGCTGTGCCTATCAACGACCGCCAGGGCAATGGGTCCGGATTGAGGCCCCCGCCGTCTATTTTACGGGCGTTGGTTTTGGCCGGGATGCCATGGATCCGATATACACGAAGACATGCCAGGAAGCCCGTGAGGAAATCGAACAACAGTTGGTGCGCCGATTTCCTAAACACCTTTCCCCGCTTGATTTCTATGGGCCAAAAAAATCGACAGCGGCACAAAAAGGTCTGGCGGTGTTCCGGCTTGAGATCACAAAGTGTAAAGTGGAGGTTCAGCAGTGGGATGTGGCCGGTGGCGAACCCTCAATCAGTTTTTACCTGACGCTCGCCGTGCGTGTCAGGTTGGCAGTAAACGGCAAACCGTTGTTGACACACGCCATGGTGACCTACGAGCAAGTACACACCGATACCCCGACGCCGTTGTTTGACTTTACGTTCACGGAGCCGGTGGACCGGACCCTGTTGCTGTTTGACAAGGGAAATGTGTGGCTCCCGAAGCCA
>CAJVXG010000208.1 GCA_913009215.1 uncultured Gammaproteobacteria bacterium
CGTTTGTAGTGGTTATAAACCGCCACGGACAGCACCTTCTTGGCATTGGCCTGTCCGATGACGTATTCATCCAGGATTTCATAAATCTCTTTCGGCGCAGGGAAACTGCTGCCGCTTTTGTTACCGTCGTCCTCTTCCTGTATTTCTTCCCGAATGATGTCATTGCATAACTCAACACATTCGTCACAAACAAAAACAGAGGGACCCGCAATCAGCTTGCGAACTTCATGCTGACTCTTGCCACAAAAAGAGCAGTACAGGAGCTTTTCGCCCTTGTTTTCATCACGACCGTTATTGTTGTCGTCGCTCATAGTGCCGTCCTGTTACTTGAAGTTGCGTTAAAGATGCAGCGATCCGGTGATTTTTTCAAGCCTTTTCTATCTGTAATCCTTTTAATATATAGCATAAGCCCGGATAGACGCTAATATCCATACATTATGTACGCTTTTCTATCACCTCGTCTATCAATCCGTAGGCCTTGGCTTCCTCACCCTCCATAAAATTGTCGCGCTCTGTATCCTGTTGAATCGTCTCCAGATCTTTACCAGTATGTTTGACAAAGATGGCATTCAAGCGTTCACGTACGCGCAGAATTTCCTTGGCATGGATCTCGATATCAGTGGCCTGTCCCTGAAAACCACCCATAGGCTGATGAATCATCATACGGGCATGGGGCAGACAAAAACGCTTACCCGCGGCGCCACCGGCCAGTAACAAAGCGCCCATACTGGCGGCCTGCCCGGTACAAACCGTACTGACATCGGGTTTAATAAATTGCATGGTGTCGTAAATCGCCAAACCGGAGGTCACGGCGCCGCCCGGAGAATTGATATAAAGATGGATATCCTTATCCGGGTTGTCTGCTTCGAGAAACAATAATTGTGCTACCACCAGGTTGGCCGTGTAGTCATCCACCGGCCCTACCAGAAAAATCAGTCTTTCTTTTAGCAGGCGTGAATAGATATCATAAGCACGTTCCCCGCGCCCGGTGGTTTCTATCACCATCGGCACCAGCCCAAGGGCCTGAGGGTCATTAGTGGTCGATATTTGGTCATGCTTGCTCATAGCGATCCTTTATATATAGTTTTATGATTGTGGATTGGCGCCGTTTATTTCCAACAAACCCTGAAACGACATTTCCTTTTCTTTAACGGTAGCGTCATCCATTAAAAGTGCAACCACTTCCTCTTCCAGCACCATGGATTCGACGCCACTCAAACGGCTCTTATCGGCATAGTGCCAACTGACCACCTGCTCCGGAGACTCATACCCGGCCGCCATTTCCTCAATCCGGGCGCGAACCTTGGCCGCATTGGCCGTCAATTTTTTGTCACGAATAATATCGCCAAGCACCAGCCCCAGAACGACGCGGCGCCCGGCCTGTTTGGCCAGCACCTTGCGCAAGGATGCGGCCAGCTTATCGTCCATTTTTTCTTGGGTGTAGGACTGTTGTAGCTTGTCGATTTCAGCATCCAGCAGGCTCTGGGGGATCTCTACCGGATTGCCCTCAATCAAGGCGTCTTCTACCTGCAGCCGCAGATAATCACGAATGCGTTGCTCTTTCTCCCTGCCCAGATTACCTTTGACTTCCTCACGAAAGGCACCAATCTCGTCGCTTTCCACACCCATCTGCTTTATAAATTCGGCATCAATCTCGGGCAATTGTTGCTCCTGCACCTCGTGCACCGTGACCTCAAATTGCACCGCCTTGCCCGCCAGCTCCTGGTTGCCATAATCTTTCGGGAAGCTCAGATCCAGGGTCTTTTCATCACCGGCCCTGGCGCCCAACAGACCGTCTTCAAAACCCGCAATCAACGACCTGGAGCCAAGCACAATCGGGGTCCGGCTGGCGCTGCCACCTTCAAAGGGTTCGCCATCGAGTTTGCCAATAAAATCGGCGACCAACTGATCGCCTTCTTTGGCCTCACGCTCGACGCTGGACCAACTGCTGCGTTGTTTTCGTATGGTCTCGATGGTGCGATCCACATCTTCATCAGTAATCTCAACCACGGGACGTTCCATGGTACAACCGGATAAATCCCGCTTCTGCACCTCGGGATATACCTCCAGTTCGACGATGTATTCAAATTCAGCACCGCGCTGCAGACGCTTGGGCTCAATCTTTTGCGCCTGCCCGGCCGGTTTCAGACTTTCCTGCTCCAGGGCCTCGATCAAGGTAGAGCGAATCAATTCACTGGCGGCCTCGTCCAGAACCTGGTCACCATACTGCGCCTCAATCATTTTTAGCGGTATTTTGCCCTTGCGGAAACCGGGCATTTTGACCTGCCTGGAAAGACGCGCGAGACGCGTGGAAACGGCCTTTTCAAGGCGTTCCGCAGGTACGGCTATGGTGAGACGACGACCAATGGCCCCCGTGGACTCTACTGAAACTTGCATCAAAAACCTCTTTTCCGGACAGACATGGTGATAAAACGCAATCATACCGTTTCGCCGTTATTAGGCCAAGAACCGGCTGTTTTAGGCGGGAGAATGGTGCGAATGGGGAGAGTCGAACTCCCACGGGTTACCCCACTGGAACCTAAATCCAGCGCGTCTACCAGTTCCGCCACATTCGC
>CAJVXG010000209.1 GCA_913009215.1 uncultured Gammaproteobacteria bacterium
ATGATTTGTACATTTAATTCAGATAGCCGGCTTCCTGCAGTTGTTGCAGGGTAATACCTGAGTTCTTTAATATGTTATTATCTCCGTCCAATACCAGTCTCTCCAGGTAACGCGCCACCAAATCAACCTCCAGGTTGACCTGCTGACCCTGCTGGCAATATTGCAGGGTGGTTCTGGTCATCGTGTGAGGGACAATGTTGACCTCAAAAATCTGTCCCTCAATGGTATTCACGGTCAAACTGATGCCTTCTATGCAGATAGAACCCTTGGCGGCAATGTATCTACATAACTCCTTGGGCGCCTCTATTTGAAACCGGGTGGATTCACCCACTTCAGACCGAGCTTTTATGGCTCCAACACCATCGACATGGCCACTGACCAGGTGTCCGCCCAACCTCGTACCCAGTACCAATGCCTGTTCCAGGTTTACCGGGTTGCCTTTTTCCAGATTCGAGAACGTCGTGCACGACAAGGTCTCGGCAGACACATCGGCAACAAAAGAATCAGTGCCGGTTTCTACTGCGGTAAGGCAGACACCATTGACGGCGATGCTGTCACCGAGCCGAATTTTCGTACAATCGAAGGCATTGGTCTGGATCTTCAGGCGTATATCCCTGGCTTTTTTTTCATAACCGGAAACGGACCCCAGCCCCTCAATAATTCCTGTAAACATCAGCTCTGCTCGACCAATAAATGAATTCGTAAATCGTCACCAATAACACGGACATCCTTCGTCTTTAGCGCAATACGATTCTGCATAGCTGACAACTCGGGAATCCGGAACATGCCCTTCGCTGAATCGCCCATAATATGCGGTGCCACATACAGCAGCAATTCATCCACCAGACCTTCGTGCAACAGGGCGCCGCACAAAACGGCGCCGGCTTCGACATGAACTTCGTTGACCTCCAGTGACGCCAGATGCTGCATTAATGCAGTAAGATCAACACCACCACTGGCTCCAGGCATGCTAATGACCCTGGCCCCTTTATTGGTTAATGCCTCTGTCAGATCGGCATCATCGCAGCTACTGGCAATCATGACAGATCCATCGATATTCAATACCTTCGCATCCGGGGAGATGCTGAGATTGCTATCGACTATGACCCGCATGGGTTGTCGCCCTGTATTCAAACCTCGGACATTAAGTGATGGATCATCGGCCAGTACGGTACCGATACCGGTCAGGATTACTGAACTGCGGGCACGCCACTGCTGCACATCGGCTCGTGCCGCCTCCCCGGTAATCCATTGGCTCTCGCCATTGGCCAGTGCCGTGCGGCCATCTATACTCACCGCCAGCTTCACCCGCAGCAAAGGACGCCCACATTGCAGGCGTTTAATAAAACCGGGGTTCAGTTCGGCCGCTTGTGCCTCCATCAAACCCACCGAGCTTGCTATCCCGGCCCCCTCAAGCTGCCCCAACCCCTTTCCCGACATCTGCGGGCTGGGGTCCAGCATAGCGGCAACCACGCGGGTAACACCGGAGGTCGCCAATGCGGCAGTACATGGTGGTGTGCGTCCATGATGACAACAAGGCTCCAAAGTGACATAAACGGTCGCCCCGCGCGCCTGGTCACCTGCCGCTTTCAATGCCGCCACTTCGGCATGGGGCTCGCCGGCGCGTTCATGCCAGCCTTCACCAACGATTTGATCGTCCTGAACAATGACACAACCAACCCGTGGATTAGGGTCCGTGGTATACAGTCCGCGCCTTGCCAGCGTAATGGCACGCGCCATGAAGGCGCTGTCCTGGGCGCTAAAGCTCATGGCTTGTCTTTACTGTCCGGGATCAGTTTCAATTGCTTACGACGCGTTTCCGGACTCGGTTCATTCAGCAGTCTTTCCAGCTCCTCGGTAAATGCTCCCAGGTCTTCAAAGCTACGGTATACCGACGCAAATCGAATATACCCCACCGGATCGAGTTCCTTGAGTTCGTGCATGACCCACTCCCCGAGTTGCCGGGATTGAATCTCGCGCTCGCCGGCCGATATCAATTTATGACGTACACGGCCGATCAGTGCCTCAATGGCCTCGCTATCGACGGATCGTTTTTGTAATGCGAGAGTCAGGCCATTGCGTAATTTATCTTCATTAAATGCTTCGCGACGTTCGTCCGACTTGATGATCTGTGGCATGCGTAATTCAGCACGCTCATAAGTAGTGAAGCGTTCGTGACAACTCAGACATTCACGTCGACGACGCACAGAATCGCCTTCCTCGGACAGGCGCGAGTCTACAACCTTGGTATCTTCCGCTGGACAGAAAGGACAATGCATATTGTTACCCCGGGTTATCTTGCGCGACTAGTCCTCATAGACCGGCAGCCGTTTACAAACTTCAGCAACCCTGGCTCGGGTGCTGTCAATCACTTCCTGGTTGCCGAGATCATCCAGTACATCACTGATCCAGTTCGACAGGTCTTTGGCCTCCTGCACACCGAAACCACGGGTGGTCATCGCCGGTGTACCCAAACGAATACCACTGGTGACAAACGGCGATTGCGGATCGTTCGGCACCGCATTCTTGTTCAC
>CAJVXG010000210.1 GCA_913009215.1 uncultured Gammaproteobacteria bacterium
CGACACGTGCCCGCGCCTCTGCAAGATCAATCGTCCAGTCTATTCCCAGGGCATCGCAACCGGTATCGGCGATTGATTCCAGCCACTGTCCTCCATTTTTGGTAAACAAAATGACCGGGATGGTTTGCCTTTCATGTTCACGTGTCAGGCCATCTACAATTTGTTTCATATAGGACAGGGAAAACTCCTGGTAGTCGCGAGGGGTCAACACACCGCCCCAGGTATCAAAAATCATAACGGCCTGGGCCCCGGCGGAAATCTGGGCATTGAGATAGGCCATAACGGATTTTACCAAGAGGTCTAACAACTTATGCATGAGTTCCGGTTGATTGAACATCATGCATTTCACAACACCGAATTCCTTGCTGCCACCGCCTTCCACCATATAGGTGGCCAGGGTCCATGGGCTACCCGAGAAACCAATAAGGGGAACACGCCCGTCCAGCGTCTTTCGGATCAGGCGCACGGCATCCATAACATAGCGCAATTCGTTTTCCGGGTCGGGGACAAATAACTTGTCAACATCGGCACTGTTGCGCACCGGATTATCGAAGTGTGGTCCCTCCCCGTCGGTAAATCGCAGGCCGAGATTCATGGCGTCCGGTATCGTCAGGATATCGGAGAATAGAATTGCCGCATCCAATGGGTAACGATCAACGGGCTGCATGGTCACTTCACAGGCCAGCTCGGGTGTCTTGCACAAGGTCATAAAATCACCCGCTTTCTTTCGTGTAGCACGGTATTCCGGCAGATAACGGCCCGCCTGACGCATCATCCATACCGGTGTGACGTCAACATCCTGGCGCAGGAGCGCTCGAATAAAGCGGTCGTTTTTCAGTTCTGGAGCAGGCATGTTGAGATTGATAATTTTGTTTTAGTTATTTTCAGCCTGATACACGATTTTTCATACGTGTAAAAAGTTCAGGATACTTTCGGCAGCACAACGCCCCTCATAAACAGCGGTAACGACAAGATCCGAGCCACGAACCATATCGCCGCCGGCAAAAATCTTTTCATTGCCGGTCTGAAAGACTTGCGCGCCCTTTTGGGCTACCTGCACCCGGCCCCTATCGTCCAGAGTCACACCAAAATCTGCCAACCATGCCGCAGGGCTGGGTTTAAAACCAAAAGCGATAATAACGCAATCGGCCGCTATAATTTCCTCACTACCGCTAACGGGTTCCGGGCGTTGGCGTCCCTGCTCATCCGGTGCGCCCAACTGGGTTGTAACCAACCTGACGCCTTCAACCTTACCATCACCGACAATTTCAACGGGTTGCCGGTTCCACAGAAATTGCACGCCCTCTTCCCTGGCATTCGCCACCTCGCGCCTGGAACCGGGCATGTTGGCTTCATCACGTCGATAGACACATATTACTTCGGTAGCCCCTTGTCGTATTGAGGTGCGATTACAGTCCATGGCAGTATCACCACCACCAAGAACGATCACGCGTTGTTGCTGCAGATCAATATAATCGCTGGGGTCCTGTTCATAGCCCTGTAGCCGATTGATATTGGAAACCAAATACGGCAGGGCTTCATGGACCCCGGGCAAATCTTCACCCGGGAAACCTCCCTTCATGGAGTTATAGGTACCCATCCCCAGAAAAACCGAATCGTGTTTGTCCAGTAATTCCTGGAACGGCATGTCCTCGCCGATATTGACCCCAAGTCTGAACTGTACGCCCATCTCCTCCAGGATCTGGCGTCTTCGCAATACAACTTCTTTTTCCAGTTTGAACGGCGGAATACCAAAAGTTAACAAGCCGCCTATCTCCGGATAGCGATCATACACAGTAGCCTGTACCCCGTTGCGTAGCAACACATCGGCGCAGGCCAGGCCCGCTGGGCCAGCCCCGATAATAGCCACATGCCTGCCACTGTCGACCACAGCAGACATATCCGGGCGCCAGCCCTGTTTAAAGGCCTCATCGCTAATGTATTCCTCAATAGCGCCAATGGTCACTGCACCAAACTCATCATTCAGGGTACAGGCCCCTTCACACAAACGATCCTGAGGACAGACCCGGCCACAGATTTCAGGCAAGGAGTTGGTCTGGTGCGATAATTCTGCCGCCTTGAACAGATTACCTTCGGCGATCAGTTTCAACCAATTGGGAATATAGTTATGTACCGGACATTGCCATTCGCAATAGGGATTACCACAATGCAGGCAACGAGCTGCCTGCCCGGCTGCCGTCGCTTGATCAAAACGATCATAGGTTTCCTTGAATTCAACAATACGCTGATCAGCGGATTTTTTTGCGGGATCCTGCCTCGCGAATTCAAGAAATTCGAAATTCTTTCTGGCCATTTCGTCAACCTTATTCATTCCTGTTAAGTCACAACAATATCAAGCAGCCTGTGACAGCGTTTCCAGCAATGTCTCCAGGTCAGAGGCCTTGGGTTTCACCAACCAGAATTTGTCGCAATAATCCTCGAAACTATCCAGTATCTCCTGACCCCAGGTGCTGCCCGTTTCCTTTGTAAATTCAGCAATACAGTCGCGTAAATAATTACGAT
>CAJVXG010000211.1 GCA_913009215.1 uncultured Gammaproteobacteria bacterium
AAATAACGCAGCAGGTCTTTGGCCAGCAGGATGCCAATGATCTTGTCTTTATCGTCATCAATCATTGGAAAACGGGAGTGAGCCGTCTCAATAACCTCAGGCAGGTATTCCTCGGGCTCCTGGTCACGATCAACAACATCCATCTGTGCCCGCGGGATCATAATATCACGCACCTGCATTTCCGACACCTGGAACACGCCCTCAATCATATCCAGGTCATCTGCGGACAGCAGGTTACGATGCTGGGCATCGCGCAAAATATCGATCAGTTCCTTGCGATTACCAGGTTCGCCCAAAAGGGCCTGGCCAATGCGGTCGAGGAGCGATCTCGAATTGGGTTCGGTAGAAGTACTGCTACTGTCGGGGTCGTCGTCGTTCACGATAATTTAACCGTAGGTTATTGGAAATATTAAACGTAGGGGTCTGGGTAACCAAGAGTCTTCAGGAGTTGTGCTTCCTTGTTTTGCATAATCTCGGCATCATCGTCCTGTTCATGGTCATAGCCACGCAAATGCATTATACCGTGTACCACCATGTGTGCCCAATGGGCGTCCGGGTTCTTGTTTTGTTCCCTGGCCTCATCCTGCACTATAGGCGCGCAAATGACCAGATCGCCCAGGATATTGCTGCTGGCGCCCGGGGGGTCCTCATAGGAGAATGACAACACATTGGTTGGTCCCTGTTTCTTGCGATAACGGCTATTGAGCTCTGCACTCTCATTCTCGTCGACTATGCGAACGCCCAGCTCAACCGTATTTTCGTCGATTTCAGACAAGGCGGCCTCTGCCCATTGCAGCAGTTGCACTGTTTCCGGCACATGCCCGCTGGCAGATACGTTTTGCACGTTCAGTTGCACCTTCATTCCTCGCCCGACGTTTGTTGCGGATTTTTCCTGCCCCGTTTTTCAAAGGCATCATAGGCCTCGATCATACGTTGCACCAGCGGGTGACGCACCACGTCCTGGGTAGTAAAGTGGCAAAACTGTATTTCGTCCACATCCTGCAGGATATCCATGGCCTGTCTCAGCCCGGACTTATGTTTGTGTGGTAAATCGATCTGCGTAATATCGCCGGTGATCACCGCCTTGGTACCAAGGCCAATACGCGTCAAAAACATTTTCATTTGTTCATAAGTGGTGTTCTGCGCCTCATCGAGAATAATAAAGGATTCATTCAATGTACGGCCACGCATATAGGCCAATGGCGCCAGTTCGATAATGTTTTTCTCCATCAGTCGCTCGACCTTGTCAAAACCGAGCATCTCGTGCAAGGCATCGTACAATGGACGCAAATATGGATCGACCTTCTGACCGAGATCACCCGGAAGAAAACCGAGGTGCTCTCCGGCCTCAACGGCAGGACGCACCAGCAAAATTCTTTGTACTTGATGGGTTTGTAATGCCTCCACCGCACAGGCCACCGCCAGAAAGGTTTTACCCGTTCCCGCCGGTCCGATACCGAAGGTAATGTCGCTGGTCAGAATATTACGCAGATACTGTTGCTGGTGGCGGCTATTGGCTTTTACCACCTGCTTCGGGGTCTTGATCAGGATATCGTCTTTTTTCATGACTTCGTCGTCAACATCGGAGCCTTTTAACGCCAGGTGTACGCTGGATGGGGTGATGCTGTCGGTTTCGTCGGTAGAGGCGTACAGGCCCTTGAGCACCTTCTCGGCAGACATGGCGTCTTCCGACTGGCCGTGAATACGAAATTCATGGCCACGGTTGGCAATCTCTACGCTGAGGAATTCCTCAATTTGTCGAATATGCTCATCCTGTAGTCCGCACAAACTGGCTAACCGTTCGTTATCGGCGGGTTTCAGGCTAAATTCAATACAATTCAATCTGTCCAAAATAAACTTTAATTAAGATCCTGTCTCTAAGTTTAGACCTAAAACACCCACTAGTGCTAGGCCATAAGCTCTTGTTTTTCCTGGGTTAAAACCCCGGCAAGGCTGTTTGGCCTGGCTTCGGTGATTTCCACCTGCACAAACTGCCCCACCAAATCAATGCCGTGGTGATCAAAATTCACCACCCGGTTGTTTTCGGTGCGCCCCGACAACTGCGATTTGCTTTTGCGCGAACCACCCTCGACCAGGATCTGCTGTCGTGACCCCACCATTTTCCGGCTAATGCCATTGGCGTACGACTGGATATGCTCTTGCAAAACCTGCAGGCGTTCTTGCTTCAACGCCGCTGTCGTCGCGTCTTCCATAGTCGCCGCCGGGGTCCCCGGCCGCGCACTGTAGATAAAGCTGAAAGAAACATCAAAACCTATTTCCTCGATCAATGCCATGGTGTCGGCAAAATCCTCGTCGGTCTCCCCGGGGAAACCGATAATAAAATCACTCGACAGACTGATATTGGGCCGTACCTTGCGTAATGCAATAATGCGTTCTTTGTAGTCCGCAACCGTATAATTTCGTTTCATTAATTGCAATATACGATCGGAACCACTTTGTACCGGCAGGTGCAAATGATCGACCAGCTTTTCTTGCTC
>CAJVXG010000212.1 GCA_913009215.1 uncultured Gammaproteobacteria bacterium
TTCAAACCCAACGCCAGCGTGATATTGCTACGGATGACACTCAGGGTAGTGCGTGACAAACGAATGGCGAAAGGCAAACGGGTGAGGTCATCCCCCATAAGCACTACGTCGGCAGTTTCCAGGGCCGCATCGGTGCCGGCGGCACCCATGGCGATACCGGTGGTGGCAGCCGCCATGGCCGGGGCATCGTTAACGCCATCACCAACCATACCCACCTGACCAAACCGTTGTACCAGTTGTTGTATCGCCGTGACTTTATCGGCTGGCAGCAATTCCGCTTTTGGGCTATCAATCCCCAGTTGTCCGGCGATGGCCCAGGCCGTGCCCTGATTATCTCCGGTAAGCATAGTGATATGGGCTATGCCAAGTTGATGCAAGCGTGTCACGACGCCCCGGGCCTCGGGTCGTACACTGTCGGCAATGGCGATGAGCCCCAGAATCTGGCGGTCATTACCAACAATGACCACGGTTTGCCCCTGACGCTCCTGTTCACCCAGCATGATCTCGGTTTCAGCGGTGCACAAGCCGCGCTCCTCAAACAAGCGATGGTTCCCCAACAGGCAGCGCTGGCCATCGACAAGGGCCTCTACGCCACGACCCGGAAGCGCCTGAAAATCTTCAAGCTTCGACGCAGATACATTTCGTTCTTTGGCGTAGTCCAGAATCGCCAGGGCCAGGGGATGTTCGGAGCGTGTTTCCAGGCTGGCGGCAACGCCCAACAACTCCGCTTCTGAAGTATTGTTCAGGGGAATGGTCGTTTGCACCTCGGGCCTGCCGATAGTCAATGTGCCGGTTTTATCGAAGGCAATGGCCTTAAGGTGGCCGGCATTTTCCAGATGCACCCCACCCTTGAGAAGCACACCGGCACGGGCCCCTCGTGCCAGCCCGGAAACAATCGCCACCGGGGTGGAAATGACCAGGGCGCAAGGACAGGCAATAACCAGCAACACCAGGGCACGGTAAAACCAGTCTGCCAACGACTGATCGAACAGCAGCGGAGGCAATAACGCAATCAATGCCGCCAACACCAGTACCGCTGGCGTATAAATCTTTGAGAAACGGTCAACAAAGGCCTGTGCCGGGGCGCGTGCCGACTGGGCCTGCTCAATCAAATGGATAATATGTGCCAGGGTAGTGTCCGTGGATTTATGGCTAACGCGCACATCCAGGCTGCCCGAACCATTAATGGCGCCGGCAAAAACCGTATCGCCAGCTGCTTTATCGACCGGTACCGATTCACCGGTGATCGGCGCCTGGTTCACGGCAGAACGGCCATCGATGATGGCGCCGTCCAGCGGAATTTTCTCCCCGGGCCGTATGCGAATGACATCACCTATTTGTATTTGATCCACCGCTACAGTAGTTTCTGTGTCGTCTTGTATGCGCAGGGCTACGGGTGGCGCCAGGTTCATTAGTGCGCGTACCGCATGCCGCGCCCGATCCATGGCGCGACCTTCAAGCACCTGGGCCAGGGCAAACAGGAACACCACCATGGCGGCTTCGTCCCAGGCATCAATAATCAGTGCGCCGATAACGGCCACGGTCATCAGGAAATTCATGTCCATGGCGCCATGACGTATGGCAGCTACCCCTTTGCGGGCAATAAACCAGCCGCCACTGACAATGGCCAGAACATAGAGCGATTTCTCCCAAACCCCTTCCTGACCAACCAACAAGTGCAGTACCAGTCCGACAGCGACAAATACACCGGCAGCAATGGTTGAAAGCAGACGACCATGGCGCTGCCACAGCTTACCGGACGCTGTCGGTGCTCCAAACGTTGTTGCCCTGAGACCGACATCGGCCAGGGCCGTAATGATTTGGGCAACGGGCAGGGTGGCACTGTCGTGTATCACCGTTAATCGTGCCGTCATCAGATTGATCTCGAAGCGTTCCAGGCCCGACAGATCCTTCAGCGCCTTTTCGACCAGGGTTTTTTCTTCAGCACAGTCCATACCTTGTACTTCCAGTACGCTGCTAACGCGGTTGGACTGGTCGGTAATGTCATAACCCAGTGTGCGAACGGCGCGCCGTAGTGCGTCGGCTTGTTGTGGTGTATCAAGCTGCGCTGACAGCGTCTCGCTAGCAAAATCAACCTGGGCCGCAGTGATCCCCGGTAAACCGTTGAGCACCTTCTCAATTTTGCTGGCGCAGTCGGGGCAATCCATACCGCCGATGTGGCAAACCAGAGACTGCTTTTCTATGGACATGCCTTATTCCTTTGCAGTCAGTTTGGACCTGGAGAAAACGCCATATAAAACCGGCAACACGAACAGGGTCAGCAACGTCGCCGAGAACAAGCCACCAACCACTACCGTTGCCAGGGGGCGCTGTACTTCCGAACCGACTCCGCTGGAAAGCAGCATCGGGACCAGACCAAGCGCAGCGATGCTGGCAGTCATCAGTACCGGTCGCAAACGTGACAACGCGCCCTCAATGACACTGTCTTCAAGCGACAGTCCGTCTTCGGCCCGGCGGTT
>CAJVXG010000213.1 GCA_913009215.1 uncultured Gammaproteobacteria bacterium
CGAAATCGGCCATTTTCGTACAAAATAGCGAGTATTAACTCACTTACAGCAGACCTTGCTCGCAAAACGACACCACCTCTGCTTCTCCGATAACCAGATGGTCCAGCACCCGCACTTCCACCAGGGCCAGGGCCTCCTGTAATTGCCGTGTCATAGATCGATCGGCGGCACTGGGTTCGGCCACCCCGGAGGGGTGATTATGGGCCAAAATGATGGCGGCGGCATTATGATACAAGGCCCGTTTTACGATCTCACGGGGGTATACCGCCGCCTGGCTTATAGACCCCCGAAACAGCTCCTCAAAGGCCAATACCCGGTGGCGGGTATCCAGAAACAGGCCACAAAAGACCTCATTCTGGTAATCGCGCATTCTGGCCTGGAGATATTGCATGGTGTCCTGGGGAGACGACAGCGTCTGCCCCCGCTGCAACGATTCGGCCAGGTGGCGCTGAGACATTTCCAGCATCGCCTGCAGCTGGGCGTACTTGGCCGGGCCCAGGCCATTGGCCTGACAAAAACTGGATTGTTCGGCCCGCAGCAGAGCCCGCAGACCACCAAATTGTTGCAGCAATTCCCTGGCCATATCTATGGCTGTTTTACCCACCGTACCGGTACGCAAGAAAATGGCCAGCAATTCTGCGTCGGATAAGGTCTGCGCACCATGCATTAATAATTTCTCCCGAGGACGTTCGGCCTCGGGCCAATCCCGGATCGACATATGCCACCTCCCTGTGTGTTTGGCCATTGTGTCTAAAGTGGACTCGTGGCCATCTGGCTACAAGCCAAGTACACTCTATCATATGGGCTCCCTGAACAATAAACGGGTATTACTCGGTATTACCGGCGGCATCGCGGCTTACAAGTGTGCCGACCTCAGCAGGCGACTGCGTGACGCCGGTGCCGACGTACGTGTGGTCATGACCGAGGCCGCCGAGGCCTTTGTCACCCCACTGACGATGCAAGCCGTCAGCGGGCATCCGGTGCACCAATATTTGCTCGATCCGGGTACTGAATCGGCCATGGGGCATATCGAACTGGCGCGCTGGGCCGATATCATTCTGATCGCGCCTGCCAGCGCCAATTTCCTCGCCAAACTGGCCAGCGGGCGTGCCGATGATTTGCTCAGCACCCTGTGCAGCGCGGCCAGTGCGCCATTGGCCGTAGCGCCGGCGATGAACCGGCAAATGTGGCACAACCGGGCCACACAGGACAATCTCAAGACCCTGCAACAGCGACAGGTGTTGATACTGGGTCCCGCGGAAGGCGCACAGGCCTGCGGCGAACATGGCCCGGGGCGTATGCTGGAACCGGTCGAGCTGGTGGATGCTATCAGGAACTGTTTTGCCAGCGGTGTACTGGATGGTCTCAATGTCATGGTCACCGCCGGTCCCACCTGGGAAGCGATTGACGCCGTGCGCGGTCTGAGCAACCGCAGCTCGGGAAAAATGGGCTACGCCGTGGCGCAAGCGGCGACCGAGGCCGGCGCCACAGTCACCCTGGTCTCCGGCCCGGTCAAGATCTCATCACCGGACCGGGTGCACACCATTGATGTTACTTCAGCGCTGGATATGCTCGATGCCGTTAACCAATACATCGACACTGCGGATATTTTTATTGCGGTAGCGGCGGTCAGCGATTACCGGGTAGCCCACCCGGCCACAGAAAAAATCAAAAAGACCGGTGATGCCATCACCCTGGAGCTGGTTGAGAATCCGGACATCCTCGCTGCTGTTGCCTCGCGTCCACAAGCGCCCTTTACCGTCGGCTTCGCCGCCGAGACCAGCAATATCGAGACCTGTGCATACGAAAAACTCCTGCAAAAAAATGTCGATCTTATAGCCGCCAACCAGGTTGGTGACAGCGACAGTGGTTTTGATGCCGACTACAACAGCCTTCTGGTCATAGGCCGGGACTATAAAACCCTGCTGGAGAAGCAGTATAAAACCCGTTTGGCACGGAAGTTGATAACAATTATTGCGGAGCAATACCATGCAAAAAATACAACTCAAGATTCTCGACCCCAGGCTCGGTAAGGAATTTGAATTACCGGCCTATGCTACCGACGGTTCCGCCGGCATCGATCTGCGCGCCTGTGTTGACGAACATTTGAAAATCTCGCCGGGAGAAACCCACCTGATCCCCACCGGTATCGCTATTCATATTGCCGATTCCTCATTGGCCGCCGTATTGCTGCCACGTTCCGGCCTGGGACATAAACATGGCATTGTATTGGGGAATCTGGTCGGCCTGATTGATTCCGATTATCAGGGACAGGTTTTTGCCTCCTGCTGGAACCGGGGCCATCATGAGTTTACCGTTGAGCCGGGCGATCGTATTTGCCAGATGGTTTTCCTCCCCGTGGTACAGGCTGAATTCGATATTGTCGAGGAGTTTGATAGCAGCGATCGTGGCGCCGGTGGCTTTGGCCACTCTGGCCGTAAATAAGCTTCCACGGAGATATACTACACTTAAG
>CAJVXG010000214.1 GCA_913009215.1 uncultured Gammaproteobacteria bacterium
CCTGCCGCCTCGACATGCTCGACGATCAGTTGATAATCACCGCGGGCCTCATACAGGCTGACGCGCGCGCGAACCAGTACCTGCATGCCATCTTCGGGCGAGCAGGAGACGTAGCGGTTTTGTCCCCGGAACAGGGCGCAACGTATCTGCGCCTTATCGTCTTTCAGTGAGAAATACATATGACCGGAGGCAGGGCGGGCCAGGTTGGATATTTCGCCTTCAACCCAGATCTGACCCAGGCCGCTCTCCAGAAGTTGGCGCACATATGCATTTAATGCAGAGACGGAATAGATCTCCGGGGCTGATGACTGTTTGTTGTCTGTGTCCATGGAGTTGAGATCAATGGAATAAAAAAGCCGGGAAGAACCCGGCTTTTTTATGAATGCTTCTTTATGGCCTAGCGAGGATAGACAACCCTCGGGTTGGCTTGATCCTTGGATTGTTGAATAGCCAGTTCCGCTTGTTGTAATGCCTTCTTGGCGCCTTTCATGGCTTTTTTGGTATCACCGGCTTTGTTGGCCTTCTTGGCCTTTTTCAGAATTTTGCCAGTGTCGCGCCACAGGAAATCGGCTTTTTTGGCCTCTTTCATTTTTGCTTCGGCCATGGCAACGGTGTCTTCAAACTCACCGCTATAGGCGGCGCCGGTAGCTCCAAGGGCCAGAACCATGGCAGCAAGGACAAGTGCTTTTTTCATGAATAAATCTCCTCCAGATTGAATCTAGTTTTATCGTTTATTATCGTGGTTTTTCAGCACACTAAAGCAGAAAGGCATTGCCGTCAACCGCTAATTGGCGACCGGAAATAGCCCGAAAACCGCCTGTCTTTAGCAATTTTAGGCGATATCTGTATAATAGGGCATGGAAATTGTACAAGACGCCCTGACCTTCGATGATGTATTGCTGATTCCGGCCCACTCCAAGGTTTTGCCCCGTGACGCCGTTCTGCATACCCAGTTAACCCGGAAAATTCGCCTGAATATCCCGCTATTGTCTGCGGCGATGGATACCGTCACCGAATCGCATACTGCGATCAGTCTGGCACAGCAGGGCGGGCTTGGCATTATTCACAAAAACCTGACGGCCGATCGGCAGGCTCAGGAAGTTCGAATTGTGAAGAAATTCGAGAGCGGCGTTATCAGCGACCCGATCACCGTCGGTCCGGAAACAACCATACAGGATGTACTGGATTTAACCCGCCGCAAACGTATTTCAGGCGTTCCGGTAGTTGATGGTGGCAGTCTGGTGGGCATCGTCACCAGCCGGGATATGCGTTTCGAGACCCAATTTGGCGAGCCTGTCAGCCGTATTATGACCCCCAGGGAAAAGCTGGTGACGGTCAAAGAGGGCGCTGATTTGAGCGATGTGCAGCGTTTGTTGCATGAACACCGCATCGAGAAGGTACTGGTCGTGGACGACCATTTTGGGCTCAAGGGTCTGATCACGGTCAAAGACATGCAAAAATCGACCGAATTCCCGGAGGCGGTCAGAGACGAACAGGGCCGCCTGCTGGTGGGTGCCGCCGTCGGGGTGGGCCAGGGCACCGAGGAGCGTGTCGAGCAACTGGTCGATGCCGGGGTTGATATTATTGTAGTCGACACCGCCCATGGCCACTCCCAGGGCGTGCTGGATCGTGTCGCCTGGGTGAAGAAGCATTATCCGGACGTAGAGGTGATCGGCGGCAACATTGCTACCGGCGAGGCCGCCAAGGCGCTGGTCGATGCCGGCGCCGATGCCGTCAAGGTCGGTATTGGCCCGGGCTCCATTTGCACTACCCGCATGGTGGCCGGTGTCGGTATGCCACAAATCACTGCGATTAATAATGTCGCCAAGGCGCTGGCCAAAAGCGGTGTACCCCTGATCGCCGATGGCGGTGTCCGCTACTCTGGCGACATGGCCAAGGCCATTGCCGCCGGTGCCCAGACCGTCATGATTGGCAGTTTGCTGGCCGGCACCGACGAGGCTCCGGGCGAAGTCGAGCTCTATCAGGGGCGTTCCTACAAGACCTATCGTGGTATGGGGTCTCTGGGGGCGATGGGCGAAGGTTCCAGCGATCGTTATTTTCAGGAAGGTACCAGCAGTCAGGAGAAGTTGGTACCGGAAGGGGTTGAGGGTCGTGTGCCGTACAAGGGCCCGTTGATTCGCGTTGTGCATCAACTGATGGGCGGCATCCGCGCCTGTATGGGATACACCGGTTGCACCTCGATTGATGAGCTGCGTAGCACCGCGAAGTTTGTTCGTATCACCAATGCCGGTATCCGAGAGAGCCATGTGCACGATGTCTCCATTACCAAGGAAGCACCAAATTATCAACGAGACTGAGCAGACTATTTTGTCGACCGTAACGACCAATAGCAAGAACCACCCGCCCATGACCGACCCGCACGCCCATCGCATTTTGATACTGGATTTTGGTTCCCAGTACACCCAGTTGATTGCCCGTCGCGTCCGCGAACTGGGCGTCTATTGTGAGAT
>CAJVXG010000215.1 GCA_913009215.1 uncultured Gammaproteobacteria bacterium
TCCGGTGGCAGAATCGAAGCTGATCGCTGTTTGCTGACGGCCGGCGCATGGACGGCAAAGTTGTTACAGTCCACCGGCCTTGCCTTGCCGATTTATCCGGTTCGCGGACAGATGTTGCTGTTGCAAGCAAAACCGGGTTTGGTAAGTCATATCCTGCTACAGGATCAAAAATACATGGTTCCACGCAGCGATGGGCACATCCTCATTGGCAGCACCCTGGAGCGGGTGGGATTTGATAAGTCTACGACCCGGGATGCCCTGGAAGCATTACAGCAATGGGCCGTGCGGCAGGTGCCCTTGCTAAAAGATGTTGCCATCATTCAGCAATGGGCCGGCCTGCGCCCGGGTACCGACGACGGGGTTCCCTTTATCGGCCCCCACCCACAAATGCAAGGCTTGTATTTTTGTGCCGGTCATTTCCGCAATGGTCTGGTTAGCGCCCCGGCTTCGGCACGGATATTGGTGGACATGCTGCTACAACGAGCGCCGGTTTTTGATCTCGATCCCTTTGGTATGCAACGGCATTGCGGCATGGAACCCGGTGCCGTACATCAGGCCTGAACCCGGAGACAAACTTTTATGGCAGTGGTCCCGTTTTCTGAATCGCCGTATACTCCCGCCCTTGATTTCAGGCCGGAGTAGCTCAGTTGGTAGAGCAGCGCATTCGTAATGCGAAGGTCGGGGGTTCGATTCCTCTCTCCGGCACCATCTCTATATGTAACTGTTATTGATGTCTACAAGGAAGTTATGGAAATAAATACACAAGGTTTGATCGAAGGTATTCCGTACACGGCGTCGCCGAATTGCGACGATCGGCCGCCTGCAGCGGAGATCGAGGTGTTGATCGTTCATGCTATCAGTCTGCCGCCCGGCGAGTTTGGTGGACCCGATGTCGAGCGGCTTTTCAGTAACACCCTGGATTGTGACAGCCACCCGTTTTACAGCGGCCTGAAAGGCCGGCAGGTCTCGGCCCATCTTTTTATTCGTCGTGACGGCAGCATGATGCAGTTTGTGCCGTTTGCTAAAAGGGCGTGGCATGCCGGGGAATCGGAGATTGAAGGGCGCAACCGGGTCAACGATTTTTCTATTGGTATCGAGCTGGAAGGGGCGGACGACGATCCATTTGAGGAGGCGCAATACCAGGCTCTGGCCGCGGTGTCTCGCTTGTTGGTGGCGCAATACGAACTCATGGACTTTTCGAGGATTTATGGCCACTCGCAGATTGCACCGAACCGCAAGACCGACCCCGGCTCCCATTTTGACTGGCCCCGTTATTTGTCGATGTGCCGGGCTTAAGCACTATTTTCTGCAAACAATAATACAAAGATAAGGTAGAATTCTTTTACTATGACAGAGTTTTTTATTACCGCCGCTATCGCATTGCTGTTGGACTTTTATCTCAAGAGCCACTGGCAATTCAAACCCTTTGACTGGTTCCGGGTCTGGGTGGATTCTATTGAGCAGCGCTTTAACGGGGGAACGCGTTCGCAAGGTATTGGCGCCGTATTGGTGGCCACCTTACCTATTATTATCGGTGTCTTGATCATCCGCTTTGTGCTGTATGCCATTATGCCGTTCCTGGCATTCTTGTTCGATGTCGCGGTTCTGTATTTTTGCCTTGGATTTAACCGTCTTTATACACGCAGCACCGCGGTCTACGAGTCACTGGAGGCGGGCAATATGATAGAAGCCAATGAGCGTTTGCGTCACCTGGCACGTCGCGGCGCGGCCAGTGAGACCGAATCCAGTATCGCCCATACCACGGTAGAAGCCCTGCTAAAGCAGGGTAATAACAATGTTATTGCGACACTGTTCTGGTTTGGCGTGTTGGGGCCCCTTGGTGCCGTAATGCAGCGTCTGGTCCGCATCCTGGATAATAAGTGGGGCCACCAGGATGCCCGCTTCGCTGAATATGGCTGGTTGGCCGCACGGCTGGACGATGTCATAGGTTGGGTACCGGCACGCTTGACGGCTGTTGGCTATGCCATTATGGGTAGTTTTGAAGATGCCATGCATTGCTGGCGCAAGCAGGTGAGTATCTGGAAGGATATTAATAGTGGTCCATTGTTGTCCTCTGGTCTTGGCGCCATGCACATGCAGGATTGCGATACCGGAAATGATGGCGAAAGTTGTGAAATCGTAGAAACCAACGCCGGTCATGTACGCCGGGCGACGGCCCTGGTATTGCGGGTATTGATATTCTGGATGATGATCGCCTTGTTGATGGCCTTTGCCGAGGTCATGGGTGTGATCGGCAGTTAGTTATGGCTCTTCAGGAAAATATGTGGGGTATTGCGATACAGAAAAAAACCATAAACGCAAAGTCACAATGAATATAATAATTTTTGACGCAAAGGCGCGAAGGCGCAAAGAAAATATCAAGGGCGGTCTTTCAGACCGCCAAAACAAAAAATACTTCATTTCAAGGCCGGCTGGAAGCCGGCCCTATGGTTT
>CAJVXG010000216.1 GCA_913009215.1 uncultured Gammaproteobacteria bacterium
ACGTTCGCGCCCCAGCTTTTCTGCGGCTTCGGGATTATTCCAGATATCGGGTTGTTCCAGCTCGCGCTGGACTTCGATCAGACGTTCCTGCTTGCGATCGAAGTCAAAGATACCCCCTAAGGGCCTGAGAGCGTTGTTGCAGGTCTTCAATTTTCTGAAACAGGGGATTTAGTTCTTCCATAAGACTTCTCAAACGAGCAAATTTATTACTGTGTGCGGATTTTACAGGGCAACGGAGCAGATGCAAGCGATGGTTCCAGCGCTGCTGTGGTAGTAAGTTTTGGCTCTTCAGGAAAATTTGTGGGATATTGCGAAATAGAAAAAACCATGAACGCAAAGTCGCAATGAATATAATAATTTTTGACGCAAAGGCGCGAAGGCGCAAAGAAAATATCAAGGGCGGTCTTTCAGACCGCCAAAACAAAAAATACTTCATTTCAAGGCCGGCTGGAAGCCGGCCCTATGGTTTTTTCTTTTCTTTGTGTTTCCGCGCGATGTACATGGACGTACGAGTGTCGCGGGCGCAGGGATGCGCAAGAGCGACCCTTTGCGTTAAGGTTTTGTCTTTGCGTCTTTGCGTTGAAAAAAACGTTTGATCGCCTGCGATTTCTGCGGAGGAGCCGTTTTTCATTATTTGTTAAATACCCAATGCACTATGTATTAATTGTTTCAGGGGTTTGATGGCCTGTGGTATTTCAATTTCCATAACGTGTTCGATGACCCACTTGTTGTCGGTCTCGGCCAGTATTTCTGAGACCTTTTGTCCGAGATAGCGTTTGAAGGCATAGCCCGGACCATCGTCGTTGTATTCACAATCAGCATAATCGGCAAAGCGCTGGTTTAAGGTATTAACAAACCGTTCACGGTGATCCCCGGAACCGGCAAAGTCATCCTGGTTGTTTTCCATAGTCCTGGCCAGGTGCATAGCGATCGCATTAACCAATTTAGTGCGATCTTCTTCGCTGACCTTGCCATAAACCGTACGGTCGGTGATCTGCACCAGAAAAGCGATGACCTCGGTCAGGGTATCCATAGCCTGATCATCGGTGGCAAAACGAAAATTCTCCTGCTCCATATTCTTGAAGGTCTGCAATGCGATCTTCCAGATATTAAAGGCGACGACACCAGCGCGGTCTTCCATGGTCCTGGGACGGGCCCGGTTGCGTTTGCCCTTGGTGCTGACACGCTTGGTTTTGTGCCATTTTGTCTTCAATCGTATTGCCATAAACCAATACTAACGAGTGCCGCAGGGTACGAAAAGCCCTGAATTCTAATTCCACAAAAAGCATGTGTCTTGGCGGCGACCTCCAGACGTGCTAATAATTTCATATACACAGCTGAAAGAGACGAAGGCCTTGGATATCGATCTGCTCGTCAATACGGTACAGCAAAACTGCCACATTTCCGACGCCAGGCATGCCGGCAATTACACCATGTGTATTTTTCTATTGAAGATGCGGGAATACTACCGATGGGAGCAGGGCCTGCCCTACTCCAGCCCGCTATCGCAACAGGATGTCGGTGACTGGCTGCTTCAGCGTGAGCAGTCCTGGGAATCGCTGGAGGACAATATCTACCAACCCATTCCGCTTTCCAGCCAGGAGGTCGACCCTTTCGACACCAATGCCATCAATCAGGAATTGATTCCTCAGGGCTATATTTACAGCAGTGGTTACGGCACCTACAGTAAACCGCATTTTTTTCTCGGCAACCTGCAACAGCAGGAAACCCGGGACGGCATTACCATCTTTCATGTGACCTCTGAATATGCCCGTGACATGGATGCACCGCCAGCCATGCTTTGTGATAAGCAGATATTCATTCGCATGGAATCAGTACGGCGCTTTATCTGGGAACGCATTGAGGAATGGCGTTGGAAGGAAAATGTCGACACCCCTATGGGCCGAGTACTAAAGGCCATAGACACCGGCCAAGACGATGAAGCCATACTGGACCAGTTAATGGCCCCCGTGACGGAAATTATGGTCCAGCATGAGCTGGGCGAAGCGCAGGCGGGCACGCTACTGGGGCCGGACTGGGAATCCATGCTGGGTTCCATCCATGATCGCAAAGTAGAATTGATGCTGCGCGCGGCACGTGACAACCTGGCCGACTGCATGAACACCCTGCCGTTTTTAATATCCGAACCTCAGGCCATTGCCATGCACTTTTATTTCAGTAATTTTCATGGCTTGCGCAAGAGCTTGTTCCCGCAATTGTTACAGCAATATCAGGAATGGTGCCAGTATGGAGATAACACATCATTTGCGTCTTTCACAAGCAAGGCACAACAACACTGGCAGCGTCTGTGTCTGCAAATTCTTGACATGTACCAAAAAAAGAACGATGAGGCCGTCACGGAAATCGATAATCTGCTCACTTCCCACGCCGGAATCACGTTATAATCTGCATCATTATTTATCTCCACCTTGTCCGCCT
>CAJVXG010000217.1 GCA_913009215.1 uncultured Gammaproteobacteria bacterium
ATTTATTTAGCCGTTGAATCGTCCGGGGTCTTGATCTTTTTCTTGGCTGAATCCTTTGCTGCTTCTGCCTTCGGCTGTTCCGCTTTCGGGATAAACAGCGGCCCCTTGTTGCCACAGGCAGTCAACATTGCGCTGGCAACGAATACCAATAAAAGAGTATGTAACAAACCTCTACGCATCAAAATCTTCCCGGTATATAGAATGGCAAGCATACCCTGCATGGATAATCGACATCCAGTAAAAACAGGGTGATTTCGGCCTACGTTCTTACCAGGACAATATCGTAATCTTTAAGCTGCTCGGTAATATCGTCCAGTTTCAACAAACCCACACAGGGCATGGCCCCCGTAGTCGATACCCCCCGCCGCGCCCATTGCCTGATCAAGGCAATGGCCGGGCTACAGGGGATCAGCGGGCCGTTGTCATCGCGCGCGATCAGGAACATGGCGTGTTCCAATGGCTTGCCATTTTTTTCACCGCGCAGCAGTACCCGCATGCCACCGGCGTAACCTCCCAGTGGCCTGAACCAGTTACTGACCAGCAGCAGACGCCCGGCCCAGTCCGGCAAATTCCTGATCCAGCCCCAACGCCGCCACACACCCAATAGGTACAGGCCGAAATTGAATAAACCCAGTTCCAGGCCGGCACGGAAAGTCACGGTCCTGGCGCCGTAACGCTTGGGGAAAATATCAAGATCGGGAACATTACATAAATACACACGACGCCCGCCTATCGGGGATGGAAAGCGAATCTTTTCCGAATCGCTCCAACCGTGTCGATCGGCCCATCGGCCGTTCAGCCATACCCGTATAGGCATCCCGGTGTAACTCAATATAGAACGCATGGTGGCAATACCACGCGGGTTTTTATTGCCGGGAGAAATCGCCGAGTGAATTTCATCAATGCGATCAAATGCAGCGGCCATCACATCGACCAAGGCTGCCGATATCGTCGGCACCGAGCTGGCCCCGGCAACGATCAGACAATTCGATGCCCTGGCCTGCTTGTCCAGTTTGCTGATGCCCTTGACGTAATCGCGGGAATCGGCCAAATCAACATAGTGAATACCATTTTTGGCACAATAGCGGGCCACGTTATAACCGGTCTCGTGAAACGGGCCACAGGTATTGACGACGGCAAACACCCCTTCGAGAGCGGATTTCAGAGAGGCATTATCCTGCACATCCACCTCAAGCGCAGTCACGCCCATGGCCTGGATCAGTTTTCTGGCGCGATGCGGCCGACGACCGGCCACGATACATTCAATTCCGGGAATCTTGCTTAAGGCTCGGGTGATACGACGACCAAAGGTGCCGTAGCCCCCCAGTATCAGGATCTTCTTTGACATTCGTTTGCCACCCTGGCCCCTAGTCCCATGCCTTGTTGATTCTGGTCAACAGCCCGGTTTCTCCACACTTCGGGCAAATCACCGATTTGTTATCTTCCGCCAACAGCTCAATGTCCTTGTCGTAACAGAAACCACACAAAGGCTGGTTATTATCACCAGTCCAGGTACTGCCCACGGATTTACAATGATTACAACGGAATAATTGCAGGTGTTTATCGCTTTTTTTGCCCCGGCCGATGGCGATGTCTTCGCTGTCGTATTGGCAATAGTGACAAACAAATCGTACGAATTTACCCATATTGTTTCCAGTGTTGTGTCGTCTGAAGGCGCGCAATTATGTCAGGGGGTCAAAGTGGCTGTCCATAGTCAAAAATACGAAGTAGACGAATATAGTCTATATTTACACCAGGGCCACGAAGAATAAACAGGCTAAAACCGGACCCTGACAATGCCACAGTGAGCCAACCAAGCGGACATCGGAGGTGAGCAGTGCGAATCGAAATCAACGACAAATCTGTCGAAATCAATGAGCAGGGTTATCTGGATAATTTCAACAACTGGGATGAGGATGTTGCCAATGAACTGGCCAAACGCGATGACATCAGGCTTTATGTCGATCATTGGGAACTCATCTGGTACTTCAGGGATTATTACAAAATCAACCTGACCCATCCGTCCATGCACATCATGGTGACCACTCTGGGCAAAAAAGGGGGTAGGCATTTCCATGATCAAAAGACCTACGAGAAACATATCTATCGCCTGTTCCCGACGGACCCGGTCCACGAATTATGCAAACTGGCCGGATTACCCATGCCACAGCCGGACGACTAGCCCGGGTCACGGTTTATCAGTCTGATCTGTCTTTGTCATACCGTTTTTATGGCGTTTGGGTCCAAGCTCAAGCCTTAAGACATCGCGCTCGACCTTGACCCGCACCAGTTCCTTGGTGACGGCGAGCAGCTCTTTTTTGAGTTGCCGGTTTCCCCGCTGCAGGTTCTTGATCGTAATCTTTGATTCCTGCAGATGTTTTTCTGATAATTGGGCTTCACCCGTCTGC
>CAJVXG010000218.1 GCA_913009215.1 uncultured Gammaproteobacteria bacterium
AAATGGTTGCATACCAGGCTTGAAATGGAAATGAAGTCAGGGAGTAAAGTAAATCATACCCCTGACTCTTTCATTTAGAATGATTTTATTAAAAAGTTTTACTATGAAAGTAATGATTCTAAAGTTGGCCATTATTGCCATCGCGCTTGTCGGACAGCCCGGATGGACCGGCACGGCGTTCGCCAATTCGGGAGCCAACGACCCCTGGTTGGCCGAGGTACAACAGCAAGGCATCAGCCTGGAAGATGCGGTAGCGATGATACAGGCCCAGACCGGTGGTCGTATTCTTTCGGCCGAGGCCGTGAACAACGATGGTCGTGTTGTCTATCGAATCAAGGTCCTTTCCCCTTCCGGGCGCGTCAGTGTTTATCATGTTGATGCGGCAACAGGTCAGATCCTCTAATCTATCTCATGTGACATAAGTCATGCGCTTGCTTGTTGTTGAAGATGAAGAAAGCCTGAGAAACCAGCTAAAGCAACAGCTGGTGAAGAATAACTATGCCGTTGATGTGGCAGCCGATGGCAAAGAGGGTCTGTATTTAGGTCGAGAGTACCCCTTTGATTTGGCCATTGTTGACATTGGTTTGCCCCTTATGTCAGGCATAGAGATGATCAAGACATTAAGGGAGGAAGGCAAGTCCTATCCGATTCTGGTATTAACGGCGCGAGGGCGCTGGCAGGACAAGGTCGAGGGACTGGAGGCTGGAGCCGATGATTACCTGGTCAAACCCTTCCATATGGAGGAGTTGTTTGCCCGTGTTAAGGCTTTGCTGCGACGTTCGGCAGGTGTCAGCAAGGCGGAAATCCAGTGCGGTCCCATCACCATAGACACATCGGCACAATCGGTGCATGTGGATGGTAACTCTCTGGAGCTTACCGCTTATGAGTACAAGGTACTTGAGTACCTGGTGCTGCATGCCCGGGAGGTGGTTTCCAAGACCGAACTGACCGAACATATCTATGATCAGGACTTTGACCGCGACAGTAATGTTATCGAGGTCTTTGTTGGCCGCCTGAGAAAGAAACTGGATCCCGATAACCGCTACAAACCTATAGAAACCCTGCGTGGTCGCGGCTATCGCTTTACCCTGGTGCGGGATAGCGTGTGAATCTCTCTTTAAGAGCAAGAATGCTCATTGCCGCCACCCTGGTGATGACGGCCTTCCTGTTACTGACCGGTCTGGTACTGGACAACGCCTTTCGCAGTAGTGCCAGGAAGGCTATGCGCGATAGACTGCAAGGTCATATTTACACCTTGTTGGCGGCGGCCGAACCCGACAAGCACGGTATATTGCAAGTCCCCGCCAGTCTGCCCGAACCACGCTTCTCCACCATCGGTTCCGGTCTGTATGCCGAAATTATTACCGATCAGAAAAAGCAGTTATGGCGATCACCGTCGGCCCTGGGTATTGTTGCCGTGTTTAAGAAAAAAACCCGGCTTGGTAAAAATGTCTATGAGCGTATCGAGGACAAGAAGAGCAATAAATATTACAGTTTGAGTTTCGCTATTGTTCAGGAAGTGAAGGGCAGGGACAGGCAGTATCTTTTCCGGGTATATGAGAGCCTGGATCGTTATACCGGGCAGGTGCAGAAATTCCGCAATAATATGCTGATCTGGTTTGGTGCCGCAGCTGTGTTGTTGTTATTGATTCAGGCGCTGATTATTCGTTGGGGCATGCGGCCATTGGTACGGGTCAGTAATGACCTTGCCGAGGTCGAGGCCGGTCGCCAGGAGCAACTTACCGGGCGCTACCCTGCGGATTTGCGCAGCCTGACCGATAACCTGAATACCTTGATTAAGAGCTCCAGATCTCACCTGCAACGATATCGCGACTCGCTGGGTAATCTGGCGCATAGTTTGAAAACCCCGATTGCAGTTCTACAGGTAGCGATAGACGATGATTCGGTTACGGTGGATGAGATGAAACGCATTACCCAGGAGCAAATTGATCATATGCACGGGATTGTTGAATACCAGTTACATCGCGCATCGGCCTCAGGGCGTACGGCCTTGTCAAAACCGGTAATAGTGATTGATGTCGTTACCAGGATCGTATCGGCGTTGCAGAAGGTACATGCCAGTAAGAATATTCACTGTGATCTTGAGATAGCAAAAGATATTGTCTTTTATGGCGATGAGGACGACTTGATGGAGATCCTGGGTAACCTGATCGACAATGCCTATAAGTGGTGTGATCAGAAGGTGCGTATTAGTGCCGAGCTAATGACCTCGCTGGATCGCCAGTACCCCGGCCTGGTGTTAATCATAGAAGACGATGGACCAGGTGTTCCGGGAGACCTGACCGAAAGTATACGCCAGCGCGGACAACGTGCCGATACCCGGGTGCCCGGTCATGG
>CAJVXG010000219.1 GCA_913009215.1 uncultured Gammaproteobacteria bacterium
TGGACTGGGAAAAGATAACGTAACCCTGACGGAGGAAGCCGCTGTGCAATTATCCCGTGCCGCCGATGGCGATGCCAGGCGCGCCATAAACCTGCTGGAAATCGCCTTCGATATGCAAAAGCAGGGCGAAGACCAGGAGATCGTACTGGATGACGCGGTTATTGCGCATGTGATTTCGGGGTCGGACATACGACGTTTTGATAAAGGCGGTGAGGCATTTTACGACCAGATTTCGGCATTGCACAAATCGGTTCGTGGCTCCGATCCGGATGCCGCACTGTACTGGTTATCGCGCATGCTTGATGGAGGCTGTGATCCGCTGTATATCGCCCGACGAGTGGTACGAATGGCCAGCGAAGATATCGGCAATGCCGATCCCAGGGCATTACAATTGACCCTGAATGCCTGGGATGTTCAGGAGCGTCTTGGTAGCCCGGAAGGTGAGCTGGCTATCGCCCAGGCGGTGGTGTACCTGGCCAGTGTTGCCAAAAGTAATGCAGTGTATACTGCCTTTAAGGCGGCAATGCGCGATGCGCAAGAGTCAGGATCAATGGAAGTGCCGCTGCATTTGCGTAATGCGCCAACGCGATTGATGAAAGACCTGGGTTATGGTGAACAATATCGATATGCGCACGACGAAGAGGGGGCCTTTGCCGCAGGCGAGCATTACTTCCCGGAAGGAAAGGCCGCGCAACGATACTACTTTCCAACCGAGCGTGGTCTGGAAAAAAGAATTTCTGAACGCCTGGCGTATTTACGCAAGCTCAGCCAGGCAAACAAGAAACAAACCCAATCATAATGGAAATAACGTAAGGAGATCATGATGCAACAACTTGGGAGATACACTACTAAATGGCTATTAATTTTCGCCGCCATTTTCGCCGCCATGAACGTGTACAGCGCTGCTCAGCCAGCCGCGTTTACTGCCGGTATGAAGGCCTATCGCAGTGGTGATTACAAAACAGCACAAAGATATTTATCCAAATCTGCCGCAAAAGGACATGCCGAGTCCCAGTATCGCCTTGGTAAAATCTATGAAAAGGGTTTTCTTGGTAAACCGGATAACGCCAAGATGGTGCGCTGGTATCGGAAGGCAGCCGACAATGGTCACGTCAAGTCTCAATTCAAGATCGGTTCCGGATATGCCCAGGGTGTTGGCGGTTTGCCACAGGATCCGAAAAAAGCCGAAGCGTATATGCTTAAGTCCGCGAAGGCTGGTTATAGCAAGGCCATGAAAACGCTGGGTAAATTATACAAGAAGGGCAAGTACGGTTTCCCGCGTGACAAGAATAAGGCCCGTTACTGGACCAAGAAATACGAGAAATCCAAATAGTCGTCTAGGCAATTATTACAAATGAAGCATTTGCTGGTGATCGCAACGGGCGGTGCTGCCGGGGCCGTATTCCGATACGGCCTGTCCAGCGGCATCGCCCACTGGTTTGGCAAGGGCTTCCCTTTGGGTACTTTGACCGTCAATGTGGTGGGCTCAGGATTGATGGGTTTTTTGTATGTGCTGATGATCAACCGGGTTGTGTCAGAAGAATGGCGTCTGGCCCTGCTAACCGGGTTTCTCGGGGCATTTACTACCTTTTCAACATTTTCAGTTGAGACTCTTAATTTATTTCAAGATGGTGCCTATATTAAGGCCGGGGGCAATATTATGCTGAGCGTTTTTTTGTGTCTGCTTGCGGCATGGATTGGTATGCTTGCAGGTAAGCAAATATGAATACAACAGATGTCATCATGGCCAGAGTTTATATGACCGAGGGCGAGCACCGCCTCGCCGAGTTTTTACAATTATTGCACGATGAGCTTAAGGTCAAAGGAGTGACGGTGTTTCGCGGCATTACCGGGTTTGGTAAATCCGGCAAAATGCATTCATCGAATTTACTGGATGTCTCTATGGACTTACCACTAGCAGTTGAATTTTTTGACGTGCCGGAAAGAATGACAGAAGTACTGGACAGGATTAAACAGGATTTTGAACCTGGACATATTGTAAATTGGTCAGCCAGGGTAAACGTCTAGAATGCTGGATCCAAAACTACTGCGATCCGATCTGGCGGGGGTTGGGCGGCGCCTGAAGGCCCGCGGCTTCTCCCTCGATGCCGATGTTATCGAGAAACTGGAGTCGCAAAGAAAAGAACTGCAAGTTGCCACGCAAGAACTGCAAAATCAACGTAATACCCAATCAAAAGCCATTGGCAAGGCCAAGGCGGCAGGGAAAGACGCTTCGGCCTTGTTGACAGAAGTTGCCACACTGGGTGACCGGCTAAAAGAAAACGAGAAAAAACTGACGGACATACAGCAGGAGCTGAACACCATCCTGGCTGGTATTCCGAACCTG
>CAJVXG010000220.1 GCA_913009215.1 uncultured Gammaproteobacteria bacterium
GCCAGGATGCTGACAGACAACAGCTTCGACAGTACCCGCATCAAGGTCATTACCGAGAACTCGGTGGTCTACCTCATGGGACTGGTCACCAAAAACGAAGCCGGCAAGGCCACCGAGATCGCCCGCAGCACCACACGAGTGAAACGCGTAGTGCGCCTGTTCGAGCTGACCGATTGAGCAACAGTCAAGACAAAATCATCCACCCCCCGGAACGGCTGGCCGACATCCTGCCAACCCTTGAGCGTCCGCTGGTTTTTACCAACGGTTGTTTCGATATCCTGCATCGTGGCCATGTCGCCTACCTGGAAGAGGCCGCGGCACTGGGCAAAACCCTGATCGTTGCTGTCAATACCGATGCCTCAATCAAACGCCTGGACAAAGGCAGCAATCGGCCACTGAACAGTCTGAACGACCGCATGGCAGTGCTGGCCGCGCTGGCCAGTGTTGGCCGGGTCATCGCCTTTGACGAAGACACCCCGATCGAACTGATCCGGCAAATCCGCCCGCAACACCTGGTCAAGGGCGGCGACTGGCCCATCGATCAAATCGTTGGTAGCGATGTTGTCACCTCTTACCATGGCGAGGTCCATGCCATTCCGGTACGTTACCCGACCTCGACCAGCGAACTGATAGAAAAAATCCGTAAGACACCCTCCTGAAGCAGCGGATTTGCTAGACTGCCTGTTCGGGAAACCACAAACAACCCAGGCCATGATCCAGGAATCGGTAATCGACCAGCTAAAAACCATTGTCCGCAAAAAGGACGTGCTCACCGACGCGTCGGAATGCTGGACCTATGGTTACGATAATTCGCGTAAACATCATGCGCCGGATGCCGTTGTCTTTGCCACCACCATGGAGCAAGTCGCCGGTATCGTTCGGCTTTGCAAGCAGACACGTATTCCACTGGTGGCCCATGGCCTCGGCAGCGGCACCACCGGCGGCGCCATCCCGGTGCACGGCGGGCTGGTAGTTTCGCTGGAGCGCATGGACCGCATCATTGATATTGATCCCGACAACCGAGTCATGCGCGTCGAGGCCGGCGTCACCAACCAGGCGGTGCAGGATGCGGCGAACAAGCATGGCTTTTTCTGGGCGCCGGACCCGACCAGCGCCGAATACTGTAGTGTCGGCGGTAACCTGGCGATGAATGCCGCCGGGCCGCGTGCCGTCAAATACGGCACCACACGCGAGAACGTGCTTGGCCTGAAGGCCGTTACCGGCAACGGTGACATCATCCAGACCGGTGTCTATACCACCAAGGGTGTGGTGGGTTACGACCTGACACGTCTGCTGATTGGGTCGGAAGGCACCATGGCGATTATTTGCGAGGCCACGCTAAAACTCTTACCGCTGCCGGAAAAGAAAATCACCCTGCAGTTAGCATACGACAATGTGGCCCATGCCACCGAGGCGATATCGCACATCATGGCGCAGGCCATTACCCCCTGCGCACTGGAGTTCATGGACAGCGCGTCCATTAATATGATCCGGGAGTATTCCACTGCCGATTTACCGGACAATGCCGGCGCCATTCTTATCATTGAGGTCGACGGTTCCGAGACCATGCTGGGCCAGGCCCGTGACCAGGTATTACAAGCCGCCCAAAATAGTGGCTTGCTGGAAAGCAAAACAGCCGATACCCCGGAAGCCGTCAAGGCCCTGTGGCAAACCCGCAAGGCCTTGTCTCCGGCCTTGCGTAAAGTGGCGCCGAACAAATTGAATGAAGATGTTGTAGTGCCAGTCAGCCGCATCCCGGAATTGATAGCGGGGCTGGATGACATCAGCCGGAAATTCGCTATCCCGATCGTCAACTTTGGTCACGCCGGCAACGGCAACATACACGTTAATCTGCTCTACGACTCCCAGGATACGGGGCAAAAAAAAGCGGCGCTACCCTGTCTCGACGCCGTCTTTGATCTGGTATTAAAACTGGATGGCACCCTGTCCGGTGAGCACGGTATTGGCCGGGAAAAACGTAATTACATCAATCGCGAAATCGACCCGGCCACACTGGCCCTGATGTATCGCATCAAACAACAGTTTGACCCGAACGGGATTCTCAATCCTGGGAAATTGTTTCCTGATGGCTATACGGGATGACGTGTGGCATTGAACTGCACCGCCACTCCTTCCGGAACCTGTTCGAATGATTGCTTATGTTTACGATGCTTATGCTTTCACTAGCGTCCAAATGCCAATGCCGACGAAACCAATACCAGCTATATAGTGGAGATACTTTTCACTGACATATTGAGATACTA
>CAJVXG010000221.1 GCA_913009215.1 uncultured Gammaproteobacteria bacterium
CCCAAGGACAAGGCCTCGGTGGCCGCCTACAACGAAGGCAAGCGTTTCTACTGGGCCAAGCGGGGACAGTTAAACTTTTCCTGCGCCAATTGCCATGTGGGTAACGCCGGCAAGATGATGCGTGGCAACCTGCTCAGCGCAGGCCTGGGACACGGTGTTGGCTTCCCGGCCTATCGCTCCAAGTGGGGCGGCATGGGCAGCATCCATCGCCGTTTTATGGGCTGCAACAAGCAAGTTCGCGCCAAACCCCTGAAGGCACAAAGTCGTGGCTATAAGGCGGTGGAGTTGTATGAAGCCTACAATAACCGTGGGCTACCTCTGAGGGCACCGGCACAGCGTTTCTAATTTGGCCGCTTAAGGGCACAATCCAGGGCCCGTCATCTGTGACGGGCCCTTTTTGTATCCGGGGCAATAGATACGCGGGAATAAAATAACCCAGCCCGGTGTCCCAGACCCGGAGCATTAGTAATTAAACAAATACCAAATTAATCGACAAAAAAGTGACTAGTCAGCCCATATATACCTGGGCCGTAATTACCGGAGGAAACAATGAGCCTTACCAGACGTGAATTCTTACAATTATTAGCCATGGCCAGCGCCGCCGGCATGACACTGGAGAGTGGCAGCATCAAGGCGGGTACGCGACGTCGTTCACGCGATATGTACGACATCCCGGCTTACGGTAATGTCTCGCTGTTGCACATTTCTGATTGCCATGCACAACTACTGCCCATTTATTTTCGTGAGCCCAGCATCAACATAGGCCTGGGGAAGGCCCGCGGTAAGCCCCCTCACCTCGTTGGCGAGAACCTGTTAAGGTATTTCAGGATTCGTCCCAATACCCGCAAGGCTCATGCATTCACTTACCTCAACTTTGAAGAGGCCAGCCGTAAATACGGCAAGGTTGGCGGTTTTGCCCACCTCGCCACCCTGGTAAACAAGGTACGCGCCAATCGTAAGGGCAGCCTGTTACTGGATAGTGGTGATACCTGGCAAGGTTCGGCCACCGCTCTATGGACCAGGGGCCAGGACATGGTAGACGCACAAAAGCTGTTGGGTATTGAGGTTATGACCGGCCACTGGGAATTTACCTATGGTCAGAAACGCGTCAAGGAAATCATCGATAACGACCTCAAGGGCCATATCGACTTCGTTGCCCAGAATGTCAATGACAAGGAATGGGGCGAACGCATCTTCAAACCCTATACCATGAAAATCGTTAACGGCGTCAAGGTTGCCGTTATCGGTCAGGCCTTCCCGTATACACCGATCGCCAATAACCAATACATGTTCCCGGACTGGTCTTTTGGTATTAATGACCAGGATATGCAAAAGGCAGTCAACAAGGCCCGTAGTGAAGGCGCCAAAGTTGTGGTGGTGCTGTCACACAATGGCTACGACGTCGATCTAAAAATGGCCTCTCGCGTTACCGGCATCGACGCCATCCTCGGTGGCCACACCCACGATGGTGTGCCCTACCCCAGCATTGTCAGGAACCGTCGCGGCAGGACCCTGGTCATCAATTCCGGCTCCAACGGCAAATTCCTCTCAGTGCTGGATTTCAATGTCCGTCGTGGCCGGGTGCTGGGCTTCCGCTATCGACTGCTGCCGGTATTCTCTAACATGTTGGCGGCCGACCAGAAAATGCAGCGCCACATCGATAAGGTCCGGAGGCCCTACAAAAGGAAACTGGAAACCAAACTGGCGACCACCGAGAGCGTGCTCTATCGTCGCGGTAACTTCAACGGCTCCTTCGACCAGTTGATCCTTGACGCCATGCTGAAAGTACAAGGTGCCGAGATCGGTTTCTCGCCGGGTTTCCGTTGGGGTACCTCATTGCTTCCAGGCGATGCCATTACCGTGGATCGTGTCATGGACCAGACGGCTATCACCTACGGCACGGCAACACTTAACGAGCTTACCGGGGAGTTCATTAAAATCATTCTGGAAGACATCGCCGACAACCTGTTCCATGTAGACCCCTATCTGCAACAGGGCGGTGATATGGTTCGTGTTGGTGGTCTCAAATACACCATCAACCCGACCAGGAAGATCGGCAAACGTATTTCCAATATGACCCTGAACGGCAAACCCATTCAGGCCTCCAGGAAATACAAGGTTGCCGGCTGGGCCAGCGTACAAAGGCAGCCTGAGGGCAAGCCACAAATCTGGGACGTGGTCTCCGAATATCTGCTTGACAAAAAGACCATCAAGATTGATAAGGTCAATATTCCCAGGATTGTAGGCAT
>CAJVXG010000222.1 GCA_913009215.1 uncultured Gammaproteobacteria bacterium
AAACGCGGCAGGGCCATATCCGGCGCCCCGATCATCATCGGGATGAGCCAGTTCGCCAGACCAACAAAGGCCGGCATGACAAAGCCAAACACCATGACCAGTGCATGCACCGTGGTCATCTGGTTAAAGAAATGCGGCGTGGTGATCTGCAGGCCAGGTTCAAACAACTCCGCACGAATGATCAGGGCCATAAGGCCACCAACCAGAAACATGATGAATGAAAACCACAGGTACAAAGTACCGATATCTTTGTGGTTCGTCGTAAACAACCAACGTTTAATGCCTGTCGGATGATCGTGTGCCATAAAGTCTCTCCTGTAAAAACCTTTTAAATCTGTTGAAACCGCTTATTTGATATCGGTCGGTTGTACCACGTCACCGGTCTTGTTGCCCAGGGCGTTGCGTTCGTAGGTTACTACCGCGGCGATATCGGCCTTGTCCAGCTCACCCCGGAAGGCGCGCATGGTGGTATTCTTTTTACCGTTTAATACAATATCGATATGATTCTTCACCGGTCCGGCAACGATCTTGCTGCCGGTCAACTTCGGAAATGTGGCAATGCCTTCACCATTCTGACCGTGACAACCGGCACAAGCCGTTTTGTAGATTTGCTTGCCCTTGGCCATCAACTGCGCCTTGCTCATCTTCTTGCTACCCGCGGCTTTGGCAGAGGCCTGTTTTGCCTTCTGCAGACTGACCCATTTTTCAAATTCTTTTTCCGGGACCGCCTTGACCACGATGGGCATAAAGCCGTGATCTTTACCGCAGAGCTCGGCACATTGGCCTCGGTAGATACCCGGCTCATCAATCCTGGTCCACATATAGTTAGGGAAGCCCGGGATCGCGTCTTTCTTTATAGCCAGGGAAGGCACCCACCAGGCATGGATCACGTCCTGCGAGGTTAGCAAAAAACGGATTTTCTTGCCTACCGGCAGGACCAGCATATTATCTACTTCCAGAAGATAGTTCTCGCCCTTCCTGGCGCCGGCCTTAAAACCGGCCCTGGAGAACCGCGGGCTACCGATCTGGTCGGCCGGAGTAGTCAGACTACTGATGAAGCTGATACCGCCATGGTCCGGGTATTCGTATTTCCATTTCCACTGGATACCGGTGATCTTGACGGTCATATCGGCATTGGTATCATCGTCCATCTTCAGCAATACAGCGGTAGACGGGATCGCCATACTCAGTAGAATAATAAAAGGGATAATGGTCCAGACTACTTCTACCGTCATGTTCTCGTGGAATTTGGCTGCCTTATGGCCACGACTCTTGCGATGCATGATGATGGAGTAAAACATCACACTAAACACCACTACAAAAATCACCAAACAAATCACCAGAATCAAGTTGTGTAACTTGAGCACTTCAGTGGCAATAGAGGTCACCGGTTTCTGGAATTCCATTGCGTAGTCAGCCATCACGGCGCCCGCAAACAGAAACAGACCGGTTGCCATAACCAGGCGGGAAGCCCAGCGCCGGACGGGATTGAAACTCATGGTCATTCTTATCTCCCCGGAAACATGAATTTAAAAAATTACTGCAGACAAGTCACACTTGTCATCAAAATCTAGCACTTAGCAGGAATGAGGCACATGCCGGTCGGTCTATGGCGTGGGATTTGGTATCTATGATCAATTCCTGTAATTTATTCAACAGCAAAGTTATGTGCCTTAACACACTAAATTAACTTAGTTTTATTAACTCTATTTTATGGGCTTTGCTGTATTTATGCGGCCCGCAAATTATCATACTGAAAGAAACGGCTCAACCACACAACCGTAAAGGTTTTCGGGATACAAACACAAAAAGGAAAAACCTGGAGAAAAATACGGCCTACTTATTTAATGGTTTTTATCCGCTGTGATTATGCAGCAGTAGTCGCTCCAGATCAAAAAGTCCGCTGATCTGCGCCACTTGCTCCGCTACCAGATCATTCCCGATAAAAGGTATAGCAGCCAACAAAGGGGCCGGGATAATTTCCTTGAGGCTGTGCAGACACCCTTGCGGGGACCGCAGTCCGGGATCAATGCCATTGGCAATCCAGGCCGCCAGCACCAGGCCGGATGCCGCTATGGCCTCAGCCGTCAGTCTGGCATGGTTCAGACAACCCAGCCGCATCGCCACCACCATAATAACAGGCATACCCAGGTCTTTGGCCAGCGTCGCCACAGACTGGTGCGAATTCAGTGGTACATACCAACCCCCCACACCCTCGACGACAACGTAATCCGCCTGT
>CAJVXG010000223.1 GCA_913009215.1 uncultured Gammaproteobacteria bacterium
CGCATGAGCATGGATAATGCTGAAATTATCAATAATTTTCTGGATGCCATTTGGGCCGAGCAAGGGCTAAGCAAAAATACACGAAGCGCTTATAGTAGTGATCTCAAGGCGTATTCCATTTGGCTCAACGACAGAAAAACAGTCATCACAGAAGTCAGGCGCGAAGTGGTACAGGAGTACCTCTATCAAAGGGCGGAATCCGGTGTTCGAACAAGGACATCGGCCAGGATCTTGAGTTGTATACGCCAGTTTTACCGGTATTTGCTGCGCGAAAGTCTGGTCGATAGTGATCCCACCGAATTAATTGCCTCGCCAAAAACAGAGCGATCCCTGCCTAAATCGCTGAGCGAGGAACAGGTTGAAATATTATTAGGAGAGCCTGATGTTAGAACTGCACTGGGTGTTCGCGATCGCACAATGCTGGAGGTATTGTATGCTGCCGGTTTACGTGTTTCCGAACTAATTGGCCTTGAGCTGGGACAACTGGATTTACAAGCTGGTGTGGTCCGCGTTATGGGAAAGGGCAGCAAGGAGCGCCTGGTACCTTTGGGGGAGGTAGCACTGGAATGGCTACAGCGTTTCCTGAAGGAAGAAAGAGGGGCATTGCTTGGCCAGCACCAAAGCAACGCGCTATTCCCTACAACGCGCGGGGCTGCCATGACCAGACAGGCTTTTTGGTACAACATTAAACGCTATGCCCAACAAGCCGGTATCAGTGCAAAAATTTCACCGCATGTACTGCGGCATGCCTTTGCTACGCATTTGTTGAATAATGGCGCCGATTTACGTGTAGTGCAGATGTTGCTGGGCCATAGCGATATTTCGACGACCCAAATCTATACGCATGTCGCGCGAGAACGCCTGAAGAAATTACATGAACAACATCACCCCAGGGGATGACAATACCTGGTTAGTGGGCAGCGCTGGGAGCATCCTGCTCAATGCGGAATACCTCGACACCTTTGATTTGTTTGTAACCAAGGATCAGGGACAGCTTGTGGATCAGCATTTTCCAGTCTATGGAATTAAGTCTTTTCCGGATCACCTTACCAAGACTCTCTTTCAAGATGGCCAGGTCACGCTCCAGTGCGCTTAGTGAATGAAAATAGTCCCAGGCGATATAGGCCATGGTAAAGGTCACCATCTTGATAAGCCAGCCAGGTTGAATCAACATGAACCAGACAAGGCCGGCAGTGGCAGATATCACCACAGAATAAATGCCATACCTTAGTGACCGTCTTCTTGCTTCACGGTTTTTACGGATAGCATTGCGCAGCCTGGTTTCGGCATCACGGGATTCAATGCTGTGCGAATAATGCAGATCGCGAAACATGGCCAGTATATTTAATAATCGGGAATAGTGTCGCTCATTTTCAATACCGAAGGATTCGATTGCGGAACGCAGTGCTTCACGAAACTGGCTATAACCGGGAATATCAAAGGGCAGGCGGTAATTATCTACAGAGTTATTGATCAGGTAGCGCAGATCAAGAACATCTGATACCTTGATAGGGAAACGAAGGCAAAGCAGATCCTTATAAAAGCGCGCTAAATTCTTTGGGGTTAAAACCGTTTTCCTGATATCTTCTGCACTGTATCCGGCTTCCATAAAATGTCTCATGTTGTTAGTGTTGACCGCCTTGGGAAGGCTACACTTTTTTTTCTGGAATTATACACTAAACGGGGCAGCCGCTGATAATTGTTGCAGATACCGGGGTTAACTACAATTCACTTGCTCTTTAAAATATTAACGTTTGTCGGAAAATCCTCATGAATCAAACGGTAAATTTCAGCTAAAATAGGTCTTATGGAGTTGTTGCAAAAAATCAGTCTGATTCTGTTGCTGTTGTTGACACAAACGGTGTCGGCCCTGGACACCGGTTCACCCATGACCCATCTTCCTGAACCCCTGCTTTCCGGGTTTAAGCGGTATGGTTTTACCGATGCCGGGATCAGTATCTATATCCATCGTATTGGCAGAAGGGAACCATTACTGCTGGTTTCCCCGGACGTACCAAGAAACCCGGCCTCGGTGATCAAGCTGGTAACGACGGCAGCGGCCCTGGCTGAACTGGGTCCTGGCTACACATGGAAAACAGAGGTGTATGCCGATGGGCCTATTCGTGATGGCCGGCTTACCGGCAATCTCTATATTAAAGGTTACGGCGACCCCTATATGACCCCGGAATTCTTCTGGCGATTACTGCGCAATATCCGTAGCAGTGGC
>CAJVXG010000224.1 GCA_913009215.1 uncultured Gammaproteobacteria bacterium
GTTTTCCTCCCCGTGGTACAGGCTGAATTCGATATTGTCGAGGAGTTTGATAGCAGCGATCGTGGCGCCGGTGGCTTTGGCCACTCTGGCCGTAAATAAGCTTCCACGGAGATATACTACACTTAAGTGTATGCAACCATCTCTAACGCGTCTCGGCAGCCTGACCTACGGTTTCACGCTGCTCGGTTTGCTGTTGGCCGGACTCGCGCTGTACTTCATTCTGCAAGATACACAGGAACAATCGCAACGCCACTATGGTGAGTATGTCTCCAAAGATCTGGCAACAGCGGTTCACGATCGCATAAAGGGCTATCAAAATCGTTTACTCCGGCTCGCCCGTATGAAAGAGACAGCGGATGCCCTCAAACTACCGAATGCAAAGCGTAAACAGTGGGCACAAGGCCGGCAACAAAAGTTCCCGGGTGTTCTGCGATTACGCCTCCTGGGTCCGGGACCACATAAAATAGATCTGCAGCGCATTCCCCATTTTAGCTACGCCTGTATCGATATGATACGGAACACACAGTCTGGCAAGAATGGCATTCCAGTAGAGTTGCACATGTCGGCAACACCATCTGCCCATATCGCCATGGTACAGGCGATCACTCGCGACAAACGTGACATCGGTTATCTGGTGCTAAACCTGGGGGGCAATAGCTTCAACAAGGTTCTTCTCGACAACCCGGTACGGGGATATATCGAACTACGCCAATATACTAAAAACAATAAATTCATTCTAATCTCATCGACAGGAAAAGCCAGAGAAGCAAAAAAAACAAGGCCGAAAGTACTGGTACCCGTGGCAGGGACAAATTGGAAAATTGCCTATTGGCCCGATGGAAAAATACTATCGGGTCCCACGATCCGTATGCCGGTTATCATTCTTCTGGTCCTGGCTATAGTTATTGTGTTCTCAGGATTGCTGCTTTCCTATTTCTTACTCAGAAAAACATTACAGCATGATATAAAAATATTGACTTACCTGGCCAATGATATACGCCTCGGTCGTTTAAAACAGAGCTATCCGGTAAAGTTGAAAGAAAGTGTAAAGATCGCAGAAAGCCTGTTACATGCCGGTAGTAAAATTATCTCCGATATACGAAACCAGAAATCAAGCAGCCAGACCGACGACCTCACCGGCCTGCCTACTCTCAAGGCCTTCAACAAGCGTCTCGAGCAATTATTCGGCCAGAATAAACTGGGTTTTCCATCCACGCTGATGCTGGTGGACATCGACCAGTTTGCCAAAGCCAATGAAAAATACGGCCACGATACGGCCGACCTGCTACTAAAGAACTTCGCCATGGAATTAAAGCGATTGGTAAGACAAGGTGACTATGTGGGACGCCTGGGTGGCAGCCGGTTTGCTATTGTTTTCTCCCTGGCCGAACTCCGTGATGCCGAAGAAATACAAAAACGGGTCGGTGAGCGAATGCCGATGTATCTCCCGTTCGGTAAAACAGACCTTGCCGAAATACGCTGGTCTGCGGGCTTAAGCACCATGTCTGTGGATGACAAAAATGTTGAAGATGTGATAAAGCGCGCCGAGAAAGTCCTGAGACAGGCCAAAGCGGCGGGAGGCAATCAGTTCTGGTTGGATCACTAGCAGCGGCACTTTATTTCAATATCGTTCGCCTGTATGATTCCAGTTCATCTGATCCGAACGACAACAAGGATTTCCAGCCCGGTATCAATAAATAGCTACCATGCCCCCATTCAAATTACCCTCAGAGAGTATCTTCAAGGCCTACGATATCCGTGGCATTGTCGATGATACCCTGACTACCGATGTGGCAACACAGATAGGGCATGCCATTGGTAGCGAAGCGCAGGCCCGGGGACAACAAACCATCATTGTCGCCTGCGATGGCCGCCATTCCGGACCCGCCCTGGTCGAGGCACTGAGCGCCGGCATCATGGCCAGTGGTTGCCACGTGATTGATATCGGTATGGTACCAACACCGGTGTTGTATTTTGCCACCCATCGGCTGGAATCCAGTTCCGGCGTAATGGTTACCGGCAGTCATAATCCACCGGATTATAATGGCTTCAAGGTTGTTCTGGCCGGAGAGGCCTTGTCCGGCGACGCCATACAACAATTGTATCAGCGCATCGTCAAACAGGATCTATTGCAGGGTCAGGGCCACTACGACACCCGGTCCCTGGATAGCGAATATCTGCAGCGAATTACTTCCGATATCAAACTGCAAA
>CAJVXG010000225.1 GCA_913009215.1 uncultured Gammaproteobacteria bacterium
TTCTCCAGCTCACGGGCCCAGTAGTGGGCACTGGCACAACCTTCCATGCCCACAAGACAAGGCTCAAGCTGGGCAAAATAGGCCAATACCTGGTTGCGACGACACTGTTTTTTCTTCAACAGTTTGCCTGCCCGATTGCAGGCTACGACATGAAAGACATTCTTTGCTAAATCCAATCCAATTGTTGTAATCTGCACAGTGGTCTCCTTCTTTCTGATTTGATGGGTTGTATCATCTCCATCATGGCGCATTATGACGCCGAGTTAAAAGGGGGGAGGAGACCATTACATCGCCCTACATGGATTGTGAAACTGCTTAAGTAAGCGCCATTCATTGCTGACCTCGTAAAACAAAAAACCCCGCCCTGGAGTCCAAAGCGGGGTTTCGATATTGGGGGAACCAGTCCTTTTTTTATTGCGCGATAACGCTAACCGTTTTGCGCTTGCTCGGACCCTTGTTATGGAACTTAACGACACCATCGCTTTTGGCGAACAGGGTATCGTCTTTACCGATACCGACGTTCTTGCCCGGATGAAACTTAGTGCCACGCTGGCGCACCAGGATATTACCGGCCAGCACTGCCTCGCCGCCGTAGCGCTTTACGCCCAGGCGTTTGGATTCGGAATCGCGACCGTTTCGGGTACTGCCGCCTGCTTTTTTATGTGCCATTGCCTAAGCTCTCCTGGAATTAACCGGCAGCACCGATAGCCTTGATTTCAAGCTCGGTGTAATGCTGGCGGTGACCATTACGGGTGCGGGAATTCTGGCGGCGGCGCATCTTGAAGATATACACCTTCTTGTCGCGGCCATGGGCCTTCACAGCCGCCGTCACGGCCTTGCCCTTTATATAAGGTGTACCGACCTCGGTTTTGCTGGCGTCACTGATCAGCAGCACTTTATCGAGATTCACGGTAGCACCGACCTCAACCGCCAATTTCTCGACCCGGACGACGTCGCCAACGCCAACCCGGTACTGTTTTCCGCCTGTCTCAATAACCGCTATCATGTTACACCTATCGCTAAATGACGGCGGATTCTAGCGTTTTGGCCATAGCAGGTCAATTCGCTTGACGCGGCTCAGGCCGCCCCCTAGCATCCGGCCATGCTGCAAAAACGCGAAAAAACCACTGCCGTTGATCCAGGCTCAATTTACCGCCTGGTGGCCGAGGACATGGCCGCCACCGACACCGAAATCCTGGCCCGTCTCCAGTCTGAAGTGGTCCTGATTAACGAAATTGGGCGCTATATCGTCAATAGCGGCGGCAAGCGCATGCGCCCCATGATCGTGCTGCTGAGCAGCAGGGCCTTTGCCTACGACGGTTCCCGGCACATCCAGTTGGCCACCATTATCGAGTTTATCCATACCGCCACCCTGCTGCACGACGATGTCGTTGACGCCTCCGATATCCGTCGGGGTGAGCATACCGCCAATGCCGTCTGGGGCAATGAAACCGCAGTATTGGTAGGGGATTTTCTTTATTCCCGGGCCTTTGAGATGATGGTCGAGGTCGGCAGCATGCGGGTCATGGAGATCCTGTCCAGAACCACCAATATCATCGCCGAGGGCGAGGTCATGCAGCTGCTCAACTGCCACAACCCGGAAACCAGCGAGCAACAATATATCAACGTCATTCGCAACAAGACGGCCAAGCTGTTTTCGGCCGCCGCTCACCTTGGCGCCGTCATCGGCGATCAGGATGAGACCATACAAACCGCCATGGCCAATTACGGTATGCATCTCGGTACCGCCTTTCAGCTGGTTGACGATGTGCTTGATTTCAGCAGCAGCCGCAAGGAGCTAGGCAAAAATATCGGTGACGACCTGGCCGAAGGCAAACCGACGCTGCCACTGATCTACGCCATGCGTCAGGGTACCGATGTCGAACGCCAACTGATCCGCCAGGCCATCGAAGACGGCGGCCTGAAACAAATCGATGCCGTGCTGGCGGCAATTGAATCGACCGGGGCCATGACGTACACTGCCGAAAAAGCCGGGGAAGAAGCAGAACTGGCCAGGCAGGCACTGGCGCCAGTTCCCGAATCACCGTTCAAACAAGCGCTGTCCGACCTGGCATTATATTCCGTTCATCGCAACCATTAATCGGGGTGTAGCTCAGCCTGGTAGAGTACTGCCTTCGGGAGGCAGGAGTCGGAGGTTCGAATCCTCTCACCCCGACCAA
>CAJVXG010000226.1 GCA_913009215.1 uncultured Gammaproteobacteria bacterium
ATGCTGTTTTTTGTCACCATTGGCGTTATACGCGGTTTCATCAAGGAAATATCGGCGCTGCTGGTCTGGATCCTGTCTTCCACAGCGGCCTGGTTTCTGGCAGAAAGCGCCAGCAGTTTTTTTGTTTCCGCCATCCCGGAAACTGAAATTCGCATTGTTGTTTCCTTTGTGGTTGTTTTTGCTGCTTTCTATGTCATCACCAGCCTGGTGTTGTATTTTCTGAAAAAGGCGCTGGTCACGGTGACATTCCTGAGAGTATCCAACCAGATACTGGGCGGGGTTGTGGCTACAGCAAAAAGCCTGTTTATTATCCTGGTGTTGGTACTGTTGGCGGGGTTTACCGGGTTACCACAAAAATCCTGGTGGAAAGGGTCCTTGTTGGTGCCCTATTTCGTGTCCGCGGCCGAATGGTCCAGGCAATATTTGTATGGCGATATTGCTCGCCATATTCGCTATCGATAAAATAGGCATTTACCGAGAGAGGCAATTCTCCGATGTGTGGAATTATTGGCATTCTGGCAAAGGGTCCTGTGAACCAGATCATCTATGATGGCCTGACGGTATTGCAGCATCGTGGTCAGGATGCTGCCGGAATCATGACCAGCGACGGGGAAGGTGTGTATCTACGCAAAGACAATGGGCTGGTACGGGACGTGTTTCGTGCCCACCATATGCTGGATTTAAAAGGCACCATGGGCCTGGGGCAGGTGCGTTATCCCACCGCGGGTTGTAACTCTCCCGCCGAAGCGCAACCGTTTTATGTCAACTCCCCGTTTGGCCTGGCCCTGGCGCACAACGGTAATCTGACCAATGCCGAGGAGTTGAAAGATGAGCTCTTCCGTGAGGACCTGCGACACATTAACACCCGTTCCGACTCCGAAATCCTGCTAAACGTTTTTGCCCATGAGCTCCAGGTTGCCGGCAGCCTGCGTCTGACGACCGATGATATTTTTCGTGCCGTCGAGGCCGTGCATAGGCGTTGTCGTGGCGCCTATGCCGTTATTATCATGATTGTCGGATTTGGCATCCTGGCCTTTCGCGATCCGTACGGTATCCGTCCCATTATTTACGGCAAACGAGACACTGACCTGGGTACCGAATATATGGTGGCCTCGGAAAGTGTCGCCCTGGACGCTCAGGGCTATAAGACGGTGAGTGATGTTGCCCCGGGCGAGGCCATCTTTATCGATATGGACAGCCAGTTGCATACCAAACAATGTGCCGAGAATACCCTGCACAGCCCCTGTATTTTTGAATATGTTTATATGGCACGACCCGATTCCATGATCGACGGCATTGCTGTGCACAAGGCACGCTTGCGTATGGGCGAGAAACTGGCGGCCAAACTTCAGCGGGAGTGGCTGGATCATGATATCGATGTCATTATTCCGATCCCGGACACCAGCCGTACAGCGGCATTGCAAATGTCTTACGAACTCGGGGTCAAATATCGCGAAGGTTTTATCAAGAACCGCTATATCGGTCGCACCTTTATTATGCCAGGACAGGCAGAACGCAAGAAATCCGTACGGCAAAAACTGAATGCCATTGATCTTGAGTTTCGTGGCAAGAACGTGTTGTTGGTAGACGATTCGATTGTGCGCGGTACGACATCGAAGCAGATCATCCAGATGGCGCGCGAGGCCGGTGCGAAAAAAGTATATTTTGCGTCGGCCGCACCACCGGTCAGGTACCCTAATGTTTATGGTATTGATATGCCGTCGGTCCATGAACTGGTGGCGACCAATCGGACGAACGAGGAGATCGCCAAAGAGATTGGTGCCGATAAGCTGTTATATCAGGATCTGGCTGATCTTATCGAGACGGCACACGAAGGTAATCCGAGCATTGACCATTTCGATGCCTCCTGTTTTAACGGAGAATATATTACCGGTGACGTCAACCAGGATTATCTGGATCGGATTGAACAGTTACGCAGTGATGGCGCCAAAGGCAAACAGGCAGAGAACGACCTGTCGTTGGCGGAGTTGCATAACTCCAGGTAGGCACCAGATAGACAGGGGATCGTTGACAGTCGAACAGGGCTGGTGTAGTGTTTTATTAACGCGCCGATTTGAGCTACAGCTTGCGGGCGCATTACAAGTGCAGCTAAAGCGACGGTATCCCGCTTAGGCTGTATCAGGCGGGTTTTTTTATGCCCGTTCA
>CAJVXG010000227.1 GCA_913009215.1 uncultured Gammaproteobacteria bacterium
AAGGCCTTTAAGCTGCCAATGCCCAGTTGCCCACTAATGCCATTTAAACCGCGTATGTCCTGTACCGTCAGAAGGGTTTCATTGCCGGTACTCCTGCCGTCGTCCGGCGCCAGGTAGCGGTCGGCATCAATAGTATCGATTTTGAGATTAAAGCGGATGGCGTTGTTGTCGAGATTGACGCTGGCCTTGCCGTTGATTTTGCTGTCGTCCAGATTCACGGACAACTTGCCCAGCCGCAGCACATTATTGGCAAAGGCGAATCTGGTTTTGATACTGGTTTTTGTCAGGGCCTTTTTATCGGCCGTGACCATCGGGTTGCCTAGCAGTTTTAGCAGGGCGCCAAGATCAAAGGTATTACTGCTGATGGTGCCGCTGACCGAGGGCTTGCCGAAAATCTGTTTGGCCCGGATGTTGCCCTCCAGCTTGAAATCATTCACCGCCAGACTGAAGTTATCCAGTCGTGCCGTTTGTTTTTTGGTATCCAGCAGCAGGGTGGTGGCCAGTGCCACCGGCAAGCTATTGTTCTTGTCCTTGAACTGGAAGTCGAGCCTGAGGTCGATGGGTTTCCCCGGCGTTACCGAACCGGTGCTGAGGTTCAGTTTTTTTAATGCATAACGTTCCCCGGCTTGTTCGTCCAGGTAATTGATATTGGCGTTTTTGATGTGCACGCCACCAATAGTAAAAGACGGTAACCCTGAATCTGGCTTTTTTGTGTCTTTTTTATTTTTCCCGGCCAGATCGTCCCAGTTGTTGCTGCCGTCATTTCTGATCCTCGGGTTCAGTACCAGGCCCTGCAGCGTCAGTTGCTTGACCACAATGTTGCCGCTGATCAATGGCAGTAGCTTGACGGCAACCCCGGCGTTATCGATTTTGGCAAATGGTTGGCTGCCAAAACCCCGGGCATTGCTCAAGCTTATTTTGCTCAAATTGACGCCGAGCCAGGGAAAATACGACAGTTGAATCTTGCCCTTGATGCGCAGCGTACGTCCTGTGGCCTTTTTGACCTCGGCCGTGATTTCCTTTTTATAGGCGTTGGGGTCAAAGGTGAGCGTAAAAATGACCGCTATGACAATCAATGCCAGCAGCAACAGTGCGGCCAGCAGGGCAGATATTTTCAGCAACTTCTTCAAAACCATGTCTCCGCCGGATTGGAGCGGGTGATGGGAATCGAACCCACATCATCAGCTTGGGAAGCTGAGGTTCTGCCATTGAACCACACCCGCGTGTTTTTAATAAAATATATATGGTTACAGTGGTTTTGACCACTGTTTGCCGACAGGGTGCCCGACAGGTGCGTTGTTGACCGGAAGCCACTACAATAGACCCCCGGAATCCCGCAGATCGGTATATTATATACAGCCCAGGATGAACCAGATTCGCTTACTTATTAATGGAGAACAACGGCAATTGGCCGCGCCCCTGACCGTAGGCTCGCTGCTGCAGCAAATGGACATGGCCGGGAAACGGGTCGCGGTGGAGGTGAACCGGGAGATTGTACCGCGCAGCCGGCATGACGATTATGCGCTGGCAGACAATGACCAGGTCGAAGTAGTACAAGCCATTGGTGGTGGTTAAACATGAATACAGCAAGCTCTGAAGTAATACCTGAAAAGTCAGCATCGGACGATGCCCTGATCATCGACGGCAGGGCCTATGGTTCGCGTTTGTTGGTCGGTACCGGCAAATACGACAATTTTCAGCAGGCCCGGGACGCCATCGAGGCCAGCGGCGCCGAAATTATTACTATGGCGGTACGGCGAACCAATATTGGCCAGCAGCAGGGCGAGCCCAACCTGCTCGAGGCGCTGTCTCCGGAACGTTATACCTACTTGCCTAATACCGCGGGTTGTTACACCGCAGAGGACGCAGTGCGTACCTGTCGTTTGTCCCGCGAGTTGTTGGATGGGCACGACCTGGTGAAGCTGGAGGTGCTGGGGGACGAGAAAACCCTGTACCCGGATATTGCGGAGACCATGAAGGCCGCCGAAATTCTGGTTAAAGACAGCTTCAAGATCATGGTCTATACCAATGACGATCCAATCGCAGCCAGGCAACTGGAAGAAATTGGCTGTGTTGCCGTGATGCCGCTGGCGGCGCCCATCGGCTCCGGGCTCGGTATCCGTAATCCGTATAACATCCGTACCATTGT
>CAJVXG010000228.1 GCA_913009215.1 uncultured Gammaproteobacteria bacterium
GTCGTATGATACCCGTATCGGGCGTCCCGCCCATGTTCGTATTTATAAATAAATCGTCTGTCGATAGAGCGGCAGGCAGAGGTATTATTTTGTCATTTAATAAACTGAATTTACATCCGAATCTGCTCAAGGCCATTGACGCCTGCGGATTTGATAAGCCCACGGACATTCAACGCGAGGCCATTCCTGTTGTGCTGTCCGGACGTGACCTGATGGCCTCGGCCCAGACCGGTACCGGCAAAACCGCCGCCTTCGTGCTGCCGGCGCTGCAACAATTGCTCACCCCGGCAAGTAACAAAGGTCGGGGGCCGCGCGTGCTGGTGCTCACACCCACGCGCGAGCTGGCGATACAGGTGAACGATAACATTCGCCAATTCAGCCGCTTCTCCAAATTCGTCACCGGCACCGTCGTCGGTGGCATGCCTTACCCGCCGCAGATGAAGATGCTGCGCAAGCCACTGGACCTGTTGGTAGCCACACCCGGCCGACTGATGGACCACATGGAATCTGGCCGCGTTGATTTTTCGCGACTGGAGATGCTGGTGCTGGATGAGGCCGATCGCATGCTCGATATGGGCTTCGTCAATGACGTCAAGACCATCGCCAGGGCCATGCCCGAAACCCGCCAGACGCTGCTGTTTTCTGCCACGCTTGAAGGCGCTATATTGAAGATCGCCAAACAAATACTCAAGGACCCGACACGGATTCAGCTCGCGTCCAATAACGAACGTCATGCCTCTATCAGCCAGCACGCGCACCGGGTCGATGACATTGGCCACAAGCACAAGCTGCTGTCACATTACGCCAATAACGAGTCATTGAGCCAGGCGCTGATCTTCACCGCCACCAAGCGCAACGCCGATCGTCTGTCGAAAAGATTGATGGCCGACGGCCACGCCAGTGCCGCATTGCACGGCGACATGAGCCAGAACAAACGTAAACGTACGGTAGATAATATGCGTCGCGGTAAAATCAGACTGCTGGTTGCCACCGACGTCGCCGCACGTGGTCTCGACATCAAGGGCATCAGCCACGTCATCAACTTCGATATGCCGATGGTGGCCGAAGATTACATCCATCGTATCGGCCGTACCGGTCGTGCCGGCGCCAAGGGCACGGCGATATCACTGGTAGGACCGGACGACCGTTACAAGCTCAACGCCATCCAGCGTCTTACTGGTAGTGATCTCAACTGGGCTGTAATCCAGGGCCTCGAACCAACCAGCCCCGAACCGCGTGGTGGGCGCCCGGGTCCTGCAAGAGGCAAGAAACCCTATCAGGGCAAAAGACGTGGTGGCCAACAACAATCCAGAACGCGTTCACAGGACAGCAAACCAAATCAAAACTCCGGTCAGCGTAAGCGCAAATACAGCGGTAAGGCCAAAACCCATTATCGCTCACAACCTGCGTTGGGTTAAAAGACATTAAAACTAAAACCCCGAACTCCTGAAAAAGAGTTCGGGGTTTTTTTTGCCGATTGGAACTAAATATTTAGATGAGGGACGGAAAAAACACCCCGGTATCCCTCATCAGGGCGGATCTACATAACACATTGATTTTTATGTAGTTTATCCCGAGAATACCGTATTATCACCCCTTGGACGGGCCATTTTTTCTGCAAAATGAACTCTGTAAATAAGCACGGGTTCTCTCTTGGCACCTGTACACTCTCGGTCTCTACCGACTACCGATACACACCACTAATAACCCAGCTAGTCTTGATGTTTTCGGTAAATACAGGCCGACCTACTGCCAGGCCTTCTGACCATGCAATGACCCGGATTTGTTGCTTAGATCGGAGACCCTCATGGACCCATGCCCAGCATGCCTGCTGTAGTTGCCCAAGACCCCTGAACCCAAACACGTGCGGCAACGCCGATTGATCAATGACTGCGTAGCGGCCTCCGGCGGATTTTGTATTACACAATAACCACACAGTGGTCACTCACCTGGATGACAGTAAAAGGGGACGAATTCTAATTTCTTCGTCCCCTTTTATTTTTAACTGGCTAATCTCAAGTCTTAAGGATTCTTGACATAGGCATTAGGCCGCATATAGAACCACCAATTTATCGCGAGACAGATCGCATAGAATATGGCAAACCCGTAAAGGGCATATTCAGGGGTTGTCGCCTT
>CAJVXG010000229.1 GCA_913009215.1 uncultured Gammaproteobacteria bacterium
GAAAAAGAGGGTGAACAACGCCTCGAAGAGGGTTGTTTATCGGTACCGGGTATTTTTGAGTGTGTCGACCGGGCCGCCCATGTCCGGGTTCGCGCCCTGGATCGCCAGGGGGCGCCATTCACGACGGCAGCCAGTGAATTGCTGGCCGTCTGCCTGCAACATGAAATAGATCACCTGGATGGCAAGGTCTTCGTTAATTACCTGTCCCGGTTAAAGCAACAACGCATTCGCAAAAAACTGGAAAAACAGTCGCGCGTAGCCATGTAGGGGCATAGCCTTGAATATTGTATTTGCCGGGACGCCTGAATTTTCTGTACCCTGTCTCAAGGCCCTGCTGGAACATGGGCACACGGTTTCGGCGGTCTATACTCAGCCCGACCGGCCCGCGGGTCGTGGCCGCAAACCCCGACCCAGCCCCGTCAAGCAAGTCGCCCTCGAGCATGGGCTGACGATCCATCAACCGACCTCCCTGGCCCAGGAAACACAAGTTCTATTAAAACTAAAACCGGACCTTATAATCGTCATCGCCTATGGCCTAATGCTGCCACAGAAGATTCTCGAACTACCCAGATATGGGTGCATCAATGTCCATGCCTCATTGTTGCCGCGCTGGCGAGGTGCGGCACCAATACAGCGCGCCATCGAAGCCGGTGACAGCACTACCGGCATCAGTATTATGCAGATGGATCAAGGTCTGGATACCGGCGATATTTTGCTATTATCGGAAATATCGATTGATGATGAAGATACGTCAGCAAGCCTGCACGACAAGCTGGCAATACTGGGAGCCGGGTGTCTGATGCAGGTGCTGCAGCAACTTGAACAGGGAGCGCTGAAGGCGGTAGCCCAGGATAATGACCTGGCCTGCTACGCCAGCAAACTCAGCAAAGACGAGGCCCGGATCGATTGGTCAAAACCGGCCGTAGAGCTACAGCGTAAAATACGTGCGCTCAATCCGTGGCCAGTATGTTATTGCCTCCGACAACAACAACGATTGCGCATTTGGCAGGCAAGCCTGGACCATAGCGCCAAACCATCCACGGTCCCGGGTGAAGTACTGCGGGCCGACAAGGACGGCATCGTCGTCCAAACCGGCGTGGCAGCATTGCGACTGACTTGCCTGCAGGCCGAGGGCGGCAAAGCTCTGACTGCCCGTGAATTTCTCAATGGCCATAACATCACCATCGGGGAACGCCTCAAGTAGTGTTATGCCCACCAAGCCCGATAAAAACACTACCCATAGTACCGTACCGGGAGCCTTGCTTCGTGCCCGGGCCGCCCAAGCCATTAATGATATATGCGGGGAAAACAAGCTGCTTGGTGCTGTGGTGCCATCCTACAAAGAGCAATTGGGTGACGATAAGGCCTGGTTCCAGGAGCTGATCTACGGCACCCTGCGTTGGTATGACCGTCTACAGGTCATCGGCAAGGAATTATTGCAAAAACCATTCAAAAAGAAAGATGGTGATATCCATGCACTGCTGCTGCTTGGTTTGTATCAGCTGCTGTACATGCGCATCAAAGACCATGCCGTGCTGAACACCACGGTAGCGGCCGCAGAATTACTCAAGAAACCATGGGCAAAAAATGTCCTCAACGCCTGCCTGCGACGCTTTATCAGGGAACAGCAAACGATTATGGTTGATATAGAAAAAAACCCGGTGGCACAATACAGTCATCCCCAATGGCTGTTGCGGCAGCTGCAAAGTGACTGGCCCTCGGTCTGGCAGAATATCGTGAATAGCAATAACCAACAGGCGCCGATGGCCTTGCGTGTCAATACCATGAAAATTTCTCGCCAAATCTATATGCAAAAACTGGGTAAGGCCGGTCTGGGAGCGGACATCATCGACGATACCGATTCGGGTTTGCTGCTCAAGGAGGCTGTCAATGTCGAGCAATTGCCCGGGTTTGAATCGGGCCTGGTTTCTGTACAGGACAGCTCGGCGCAATTGGCTGTGCCCTTTCTTGATCTCACTCCGCATCAACAGGTACTCGATGCCTGCGCCGCCCCCGGCGGAAAAACGGCCCATATTCTGGAAAACACAAAAAACCGGTGCCAGCTTACCGCGGTAGAAATCAGCCAGAAACGATATGCGCGCCTGCAGGAAAATTTGCAACGCCTTC
>CAJVXG010000230.1 GCA_913009215.1 uncultured Gammaproteobacteria bacterium
TACTGAAGGTAACGGTATATATTTTCGGCACCGATTTTATTCTCGAGTCGGGAGCCAACAACTGGTTGATCTGGTTTGCCGCGGCGACAATATTATTTGCATCGCTCATAGCAATGACCAAAGACAATCTCAAGGCTCGGCTGGCCTATTCCACCATCAGCCAATTAGGTTACATTGTTCTCGGCGCCCTTTTAGCTACACCAATGAGCCTGCTTGGTGGCAGTCTGCATATCGCGATGCATGCCTTCGCCAAAATCACCTTGTTCTTTGCTGCCGGGGCCATCCTGGTAGCCACGCACAAGACCAAAATCAGCGATATGGCCGGTTTGGGGAAAACCATGCCGATTACTTTCGGGGTCTTTTTGATCGGCAGTCTTAGTATTATTGGTCTACCGCCCCTGGGTGGAATGTGGAGCAAATGGTATCTTGTCCTGAGCACCGTCGAGACCGGGCAATGGATACTGCTAACAGTATTACTGCTCAGTTCCTTGTTAAACATTGCGTATCTGTTGCCGATACCGATACGTGCCTTTTTCGCCAAACCCAAGGGCGGCCAAAAGTACACCAAGATCAAAGAGGCCCCGGTCAGCTGCTTGATCGCGATGATCATAAGCTCACTGGCCTGTGTGGTGTTATTCTTCTACCCCGAGCCGTTCTACCAACTGGCACAAAGTTTTGCCAAAGGCAAATAAAATGAAGCGCCCGCATAAGAAGAAGTATATCTTTGATAAGCCGGAAAACGTAACGCGTTTATTGCGCGGTTTTTATTTTATCAGTGCACTATTGTTTCTCCTGGATTTCATACTGCATCGCCACATTACCCATAGCTGGGAGAACGTCCCTGGTTTTTACGTCCTGTTTGGTTTTATTGCCTGTGTCGCGCTGGTATTGCTGGCCAAGCTTATGCGCAAGGTACTGATGCGAAAGGAAGACTATTACGATGTGGACCAGTAGCCTGCCGCCTTTTATTCCGTTTTTTATTGCCGCGTTACTGGCGCTGCTTACCCGTGGCTGGCTACGCAGCGCGATTATCGTACTGACGCCTATCATCGGCGGCTTGCATCTGTGGTATTCGGTTTCACCGGGCATAGAAACGACCTTTGCCATCATGGATTACGAGCTCATCCTGATGCGTACCGACCGCTTGAGTCTGTTATTCGGTTACCTGTTCCATATCGCGGCCCTGCTCGGCGCGATCTTTGCGCTGCACGTGCGCGATTCCACACAACAGGTTGCCAGCCTGCTGTATGCCGGCAGCGCCCTCGGTGCGGTATTCGCCGGCGATTTGATAACGCTGTTCATCTTTTGGGAATTGCTGGCCATAAGCTCGGTGGCCTTTATCTGGACACGTGGCACAGAGCGGGCAATTGCTGCGAGTATGCGCTACCTGATTATCCAGGTTATGTCGGGGCTGTTTTTATTAGCCGGCGCATTGGTGCACTACCACGCTACCGGCTCTCTGGTCTTTGATCATATCGGCCTGGAAAGTGTGGCGGGTTGGTTAATATTAATCGCATTTGGAATCAAATGCGCATTTCCTTTTCTACACAGCTGGCTTACCGACGGTTATCCCGAAGCAACAGCAACCGGTACGGTATTCTTGGCGGCATTCACAACCAAAGTTGCGGTGTATACATTGGCGCGAGGTTTTGCCGGTGAAGAAATATTGGTATATATCGGAGTCACTATGGCGTGTTTTCCGATTTTCTATGCGGTAATTGAAAACGATCTGCGTAAAGTACTGTCCTATAGTTTGATAAACCAGGTCGGATTTATGGTGGCCGGCATTGGCATTGGAACTGCACTGGCGCTGAACGGGGCCGTGTCGCATGCGTTTGCCCACATCATCTACAAGTCGCTGCTTTTTATGTCTATGGGCGCCGTGTTATATCGCGTGGGTCATACTAATGGTTCAAACCTGGGTGGACTCTACAAGTCTATGCCCAAAACCACCGTGTTCTGTATTATTGGTGCGTTATCGATCTCCGCGTTTCCGCTGTTCAGCGGTTTTGTCAGTAAATCCATGGTGATGGCGGCGATGCTCCAGGAAGGCTACGATTATCTGTGGTTGGTGCTGTTGTTTGCCTCGGCCGGGGTCTTTCATCACGCCGGTATCA
>CAJVXG010000231.1 GCA_913009215.1 uncultured Gammaproteobacteria bacterium
CTGTTGCGGCTCACGACCTCCAAAGACGATAAATATCGTCTTTACCAGCCACTGCATAAAATATCCCCAAGGTTGATTGAGGCAATCCTGATACATGAGGACCGTTATTACTATTGGCATGGCGCTTTTAATCCGGTCGCGTTGGTTCGTAGTGCCTGGCAGACCTATATTGCCGGGGGGCGCCGGGTCGGTGGTTCTACGATTACCATGCAGGTGGCACGGCTGCGCTACCGGATCAATTCACGCAAGCTTGGCGGCAAAATAGTACAGATTCTGCGGGCCATCCAGCTGGAGCGCCACTACAGTAAAAATGAAATCCTGGAGGCCTATCTGAATCTGGCGCCATACGGCTACAATATTGAAGGCGCCCCTGCCGCCAGTCTGATCTACTTCAACAAGCCTGCCGCCAGACTGACTTTGTCCGAGGCCTTGACCTTGAGCGTGGTCCCACAAAGCCCCGCTAAACGGACACCAAAGAAGAACGACAAGGGCGAGGCGTATACGGCGCGCCTGTTTCTGTTCCGGCAATGGCTGCAGAGACACCCGGAAGACAAGGACAAGCAGAATATATTTCAGTTAGCGATTGTGGCCAGTAAACCGGATCGACTACCGTTCCTGGCGCCTCACTTTACGGATGCCATTTTAAATAAATACCCAACCAGGCCGGTGATCCAGACTACGCTGGACAGCGCTTTGCAGGATGTGTTGCAGAGACAGGTACATCAATATATCGAGCGTAACCGGCGCATCGGTATCCAGAACATGGCCGCCATGTTGATTGATTTCCGTACCATGGAGGTGAAAGCGATGGTGGGCTCGGCAAACTTTTTTGATGATAAAATACAGGGACAGGTCAATGGCGTATTGGCCAAGCGATCGCCGGGCTCTACGCTGAAACCGTTTATTTATGCCCTGGGTATGGATCAGGGCCTGATACATCCCATGACCATGTTAAAGGATGCGCCTTCCAGTTTTGGCGCCTATAACCCGGAAAATTTTGACAGTGATTTTGCCGGACCGATCAAGGTCAAGGACGCCCTGATACGAAGCCGCAATCTTCCCGCCGTGTATGTCGCATCCAAACTGAAGGATCCGTCTTTGTATGACTTTCTCAGGAAGGCCGGTATCACCAGGCTGAAGAGTGAGCAGCACTACGGCCTGTCGCTGGTATTGGGTGGCGCCGAACTGAGCATGGAGGAGTTGCTGATACTGTACGCCATGCTGGCCAATGAAGGGGTGTTGCGTCCTTTAAAATATATCCATGGTGAGCCCGACAGCTGGCATCGCCAGCTGCTGAGTCCCGAAGCCGGTTTCCTGGCGCTGGATATGCTGCGGTTCAACCCACGACCCGAGCAGGGGTTTCGTAAAGAATGGGTGCGCGGGTCGTTGCCGGTGCACTGGAAGACCGGCACCTCGTATGCCTATCGAGATGCCTGGGCCATAGGTGTGTTTGGCCATTATGTATTGGCGGTGTGGATTGGTAATTTTGATGGCGCCGGGAATGCCGCGTTTATTGGTCGTGATGCGGCCGGACCGGTATTTTTCCAGATAGTAGATGCCATACAGGCACAAGATCGAACTCTGAAACCGGTGTTAAGCAAGGAACGGTTTTCTATCCGCAAGGTAAAAGTATGCGCCTTGTCGGGAGAGCTCCCCGGTCCGTTCTGCAAACGTATAGTGGAGACACTGTTTATACCCGGAAAATCCCCGATTAGCACTTGTACGATTCACCGCTCGGTTCTAATAGACAAAGCCACCGGCCTGCGTTCCTGTAGCGCCCTGGGTGGCGCGACCGAACGCCGGATCTATGAGTTTTGGCCGTCGGATCTGTTGCGCATTTTCAGGCAGGCCGGTATCCCACGACGCTTGCCGCCGCCGATGCACCCGCGTTGTTCACTTGCGGCCCAGGCCAACAAGGGGGTGGCGCCGAAGATCACATCGCCACGATACGGGGTGGAATACAAGCTACGGGTACATAGAATCCAGTCCGAAAAAATCCCGTTAAGTGCGGTGACCGACGCTGACGTCAGGCAGATCTATTGGTTTATCGATGGTCATTATCTGGGTAAGGTGAATCGTAATACGCCGTTTTTCTGGAA
>CAJVXG010000232.1 GCA_913009215.1 uncultured Gammaproteobacteria bacterium
GTCGCGCTTAAGATGCGGATATCAACCCGCACCTCGATTTCGGTGCCGACCGGACGAATGGACCGCTCCTGGATGGCACGTAACATCTTGACCTGCATGTGCAGGGGTAGGTCGCCGACTTCATCCAGAAACAAGGTACCGCCATCGGCGGCCCTGAAAAGCCCGTCCTTATCGCTGGTGGCGCCGGTAAAGCTGCCTTTCTTGTGGCCAAAGAATTCGCTTTCCATCAAATGTTCCGGGATGGCGCCGCAGTTTACGGGTACAAAGGGCGCGTCTTTGCGCGGCCCGAGCTCATGAATCAACCGCGCCGCCAGCTCCTTGCCGGTTCCGGAGTCACCACTGATGTACACGGGCGCCTGGCCGCGGGCCAGCTTGTTAATCATTTGCCGCACCTTCTCAATGGCTTCGGACTTACCCTGCATCTTGTTTTCGGCGCCAGTGGCCTTGGACCTGGCTTTGATCTTGTTGGTGGCCGGCGCGCCGGCGACGCGCAGGCCTGCGCGTACAATGTTACGTAAGTCATCGAGATCAACCGGCTTGGAGATAAAATCGAAGGCCCCGGCCTTGAGTGCCGTGATCGCAGTTTCCATACTGCCGTAGGCGGTGATGACGGCGACCGGCAGTTCCGGGTGGGTGTCCTGCAAGGAACGCACGAAATCAATACCGTTGCCGTCCGGCAGTTTCATGTCCGTGAGACACAAATCGAAATGGAATTCATTGAGCAAATGACGCGCGTCATCCAGACAGGCGGCGGCCCGCGTTTCCAGATTCATGCGTCCCAGGGTCAATTCCAGCAGCTCCCGGATATCGGGTTCATCGTCAATAATCAGTACCTGGTTCGGGGTTTTTTTACTCACGCGGTTCCTGCTCCACTTGTAATAACATCGGCTTTATTGAACGTAATATGAAAACGGCTGCCTTGATCGTTGTCACCTGGCGAATAGTTAATATATCCATTGTTGGCTTCGCACAGTTCTCGTGAAATATATAGTCCAAGACCGGTACCTTTGCTAGCGGTAGTATAAAAAGGTTCAAAGATATGATCACGTATTTCCGGCGGCACGCCTTCACCCCGGTCGGTAACGGTGAGGAAGGGTATGCCATGACTGTCCAGGCCGGTGGCAATCTGCACAATGGACTTGTCAGTATAATCCGGACTGTGACGAATGGCATTTTGACAAAGATTGTTGATTACCTGGTAGAGTTGATCCGGGTCCATACTTATATAAAGACCATGCGCCAGATTCAGCTCAATGGCGGCGGCGGGCAACTCTACCGTGATCAGCAGTTGTTGCACGAATTCCTCAACCCAGTCCTGTAATTCCAGGGTTCGGGGTTGGGCCCGGTCACGACGACCGAGCTCACTGATGTTCTCGATAATATGGTTCATGCGTACGCTGTGGTTGTTAATGATCTCCACCAGGCGTGCGTCCTGTTTATCGTGTGTGGTCTCGCCCAGCAATTGCGCCGCATTGCGTATTGCCCCCAGTGGATTACGGATTTCGTGGGCAATACCGGCCGTGAGCCGGGCCAGTGCCGCCATTTTCACCTGTTGCGCCTGTAGCTTTTGTGCCGCGACGTCTTCAAGAAATATCAGGATACCGGAGTCCTTGCCATCGCCCAGGGGGTAGAACTTGGGTAACACCGTATAGCCATCGGGCAGACGAATGGCGTTTGGCGTTTGTGATTTATCCTGGTTGAGCCAGGTGAACAACAGATTTCCCAACTGCGGCGACAACTCGGTTAGCAAAGTGTTGCGTTCCAGTTTGTGCTCGACAGCAAGAAATTTTTTCGCCGGTTGGTTCATCATATGGATGTGACTAATGGGGTCGCAAACAATAATGCCAACTTCCAGACGCTGGACAATGAGTGCATTCAGGTGCTCCAGGTTGACAATGTCGGCGCCACGTTGTTTCGCCAGTGCTTCGGTCTCGCGCAGGCGTCCGGCAAGGTTATTGGCCAGAAAACCGGTGGCAAAAAGCGCTATGCCTAGCAAACCGGCCTGCGGGTAACCGCGTAAAGTAGCAGCGCTCATTTTTGTGCTTAGGCCATCGGCTCCCCACGATAATTGTTGCA
>CAJVXG010000233.1 GCA_913009215.1 uncultured Gammaproteobacteria bacterium
TTGTACATATAGAAAATATAAAATACAGTGTAGACAAGCACCACATATATATTTCCGGTTAGCGCAATAAAGCCCAGGATTAACAGGTATCGCGCAAGATACATCGGATTACGCACAAACACATAGGGACCACGTATAGTCAATTCCACATTCTTCACCAAAGATGCAAAACACCAGACCTGCCACAACTCACCCGCGAGGGAAATAATAAACCCGGTCAGTAGCCACTGTGGTTTGCTGTACATGACAACAACCACCAGCAAGGCAATAATTATGACTGCACGCGACTTGAGGAAAATCTTGCGCAACAACGAGTTGTTAAAAACTGTATTTATGAATTTCAGCATGCGGGAGTTACAACAATGGCGGTATCAATATCCAGCTCCAGACCAGAATAACCAGCGTAATTGACAGGAAAACCGCCGCGGAACCAATATCCTTGGCCCGACCGGATAATTCATTCTGCTCCGTACCGATGCGATCAACAACGGTTTCTATGGCTGAATTTAGTAACTCGACAATCAGCACAACAAACAACACAGCAACCAGCAAGGTCTTCTCAATCCAGCTGCCACCTAACCAGGCGCCCAGGGGGGCAAGGATCAGGAACAGCACCGCCTCCTGGCGAAAGGCGCGCTCATGCACCAGGGCTGCCTTGAGGCCGGCCATGGAGTAACCCAGCGCACGAAACACGCCGGCAATATTAAATACACTTTTTGATGGTTTCGTCATAGTCCAGCCAATAGATGCCCTACTAATAGATGCAGGTGCGGCTGGATTATAACTGTTTATGCAGGCAGGGACTATCTGGCTTGCACTGTAGTGAAGCGACTGACGCGTTCCTTGTGCCACTGGAATCGCGGCGCCAAACGCCGGCGGTCAAATAATCGGCAATCATAAAAAAGGCAAATAAAATAATAAGAAGGGTTAAAGCTTTGGGGTAATTACTAAAGTGGCTAGTCACGCCAATGCGGCGGATAGGTATTCTCATAACCGGACATGGTCTCTATACGTGCACACCAGGCTGCCAGTTTTGGATATTTTTTATCAAACGGCAGGACCTGCTCCAGACCGATCTCACTAGCCTTGTCTTTTTCGGCAGCGCGCAAGATGGATCGGACGAACGGATAGCTGGCGATATCGGCTGCGGAAATGGCATCACCCACCATCCAGTCACCCGTCTTGGCTTCCAGAGTATCAAGTTCTTTGCTTAAATTCTGCATATGCTCACGTAATTCCTTTTCATGGCCGGCGATACGATCAAAATAGACGGCCAGTACCGTCACCAGGCCTTCAGGCATAATATACGAATCAAACTCACTGATACTCTCGACAATACGCCCGGTCTCTTCGGCATTGCGGCCGTACAATGGCGGCTCCGGATATTTGCGATCCAGGTATTCGACAATAGCCATGGATTCGGTGATGATAAAACCGCCATCCTTTAATAATGGCACCTTGCCGCGCGGATTCATGGCCAGGTATTCCGGCTTCTTCATATCGCGTGTTGAACGTTGCAGTATGTGACATTCATAATCGACCCCTTTGACCTCAAGTGCCAACTGCACACGCCAGCCGAAAGGGCTGCCACTCATGGTGTAGACTTCTATAGTCATAATCAATATCCGCCGTCACACGTCATGCTATCTATTGCTTGTATACCAAATCCAGTTCCCGCGCCGCCTTGACATCGTCCAGGCGTTTTACCGGCAGGGTGTGTGGTGCGCTGGTGACTACTTCGGGGTTGTTATAGGCCTCTGCAATGACCTCCTCCATGGCCTCGATAAAACCATCGAGCTCCTGTTTGCTTTCCGTTTCCGTGGGTTCGATCAGGAAACACTCCGGCACCAGCAACGGAAAATAGGTCGTAGGTGCATGATAGCCTTTATCCAGCAGGCGCTTGGCGACATCCATGGCAATGACGCCGGTTTTCTCTTTTAATGCCTTCAGCGTAATAATAAATTCGTGTGTCGCGCGTCGATTGGGGTAGGCCAGTTCAAAGCC